>JAZSPC010000013.1:0-5924 GCA_045537285.1 Clostridia bacterium | reverse complement strand
TGAGAGGAATTAGATTAGGAGATATTGTATCTACACAAGATGGAAAATATAAAGGAAAAGTTATAGATATTTATACAGGATTAGACTGTACAGATACCTTAACTTTTAAAGTAAGAATTCAATTAAAAAATAAAGAAATTATAGTAAAAGAAATTGAAGATATTGTAATTGTTTAAAATTCGCCTATATCTAACAAGGCGAATTAGATGTATTATAATGCAATTTTATAATTACACAACAACATTTTGGCAACGAAAGGAGAGCTCAAAATGTATGCAGATTTTAATTTGATATCAGCAGACAATATTAACTATACTGTTGATATGTTAAGATTAAGAACTAACTTAACTTCTTTTGAGTTTAGTAAACTCGAATTTATGATAAATACAGTATACAAAGATATTGTACGTGAAAATTACCAAAGTACAGGAATTTCTAATTTTAAATATAACTATGTTATAGAACTAAATGAAAATTCTAGTTATTGGTTTGGTTTTATACATAATAGTGAACTTACAAACGCAAGTTCAAGTATGCAAAATGAAAGAAGGGCATATAATTTTACAGTAGAATTTAACCCTAATAAAGTAGAGATTAAAGGACTACTGAAATATATTTTACATTTAAGTACAAATTGGACTATAAAAAGTATTGATATGGCTATGGATGTAAAAGTTAACATTCTCGATATTTGCCGGTCTTGACAAAGAGCGCAAAAAAGATTTTAGAATGTTTAGTGCTGGATATGATAATAAGACTTATTATATGGGAAGAACTAACAATAGAATTAAAATATATAATAAAAAGATAGAGAGCGGTTTAGATTATGACCTAACTCGTGTCGAAATTACGTCTAAAATCGATTTAAATATAAAAGATATATTATTTTATGCCTATGATGTAAAATTGCCCGATTTATACCTAAATAATTACTTATATACATTTAAAGATTATGAAGATAGAACATTACTTGCTATTCTTTATGCAGTGCAGAGTGGTTTTAACTTAAATGATTTAAGTAGGGTATATAAAGAAAAGGTTAAAAAACTATTAGAAGGAAATTATAAAATAAATCTGGAAAATAAATATTGTACACAAGTTTTCCAGCAGTGTATAAAATCAATATTTAAAGAGTGTTATTTATAAACACTCTTTTCTTTAATACATTCTTCAATTTTATTTTTTATTTTTTCTTTATTATATTCTGGCTCTACATTAAATCTTAATAATGATATATCTAAATCTCTAAATATTTTATTTATAAAAATATCTCTTTCTTGTCTTTCATATAACATATGAGTATAATCGTCCAGCTCAATTGCAGTTACTATCTTACAATTATCTTTATTTACTAAAACAAAATCAATTGATTTGCTACAAATTTTATAAAATGATTCTTTATCATTGTATTTTGTTCCAATAATACTATATAAAGCTACTTGGCTAAATAATATCAAATCAAGTTCTTTTGATATTTCTAATAATATTTTATAAAATTTTAATTCTGTTTTTGTTATTATACATTCTTTTGGTTTATACAATGTATTATAATCAAATGTTTTTATTTGTACCTGGTATATTTGTTTATTTTTCCTAATGCTTTTTACTAATTTGTATATTAAAATTATATATATTATTACAGCTAGTTCTTTCATTTGTATCACCTTCTTTATTAAATTTTAACATATTTATTAAAAATAATTTGTCGATACTTGTCGAAAAACAATAAGTTGTATTGTTTACATAAATATGATATAATTGTAATCAGTAAAGGGGGAATAACTATTAAAGAATATACTATTTTATGTGTTTATAATGGCGGAAAGCCTTTTTTTCTTAATACATTTTATAGTTTAGAAGATGCAAAATACAAATTATATGATATTATAGCACTTGAAAAAGAAAGAAATAGGGCATACTATGTAGATAATGATTTTTTTAATAATGTTTATCCATATAATTTAGAGCATTGTAAATATTTTTGTATTAAAGAAAGAAATGTTACAGAGTGGGAAAAGACAATAGAAATTAAACAAAACAAAAATAATATAATTTATTTTAATAAAAGTTGTTGACAAATATAAAATTATATTATATATAATAGACATATTATAAATATATTCTTTTGTGGTTTGTATAAATCTATTTAAGTAGGTAGCAGAAGTGCTACTATATAAATATGAAATATCTAATTGCACAAAATCAAAGTAACGCGCAATTAGGTTACATAAAAAACTAAATAGATTTTTACAAATATATTCAAAAAAGAATGTATTTGTAAAAGTCTATTTTTTTATTTTTAGGAGGTTTTTATGGAAAACATAGTGCAAATGAATTTAATTGGTTTTCATCATTTTAAGAACAAGGAGAAAACAGAAGACTATCATATAGTCCAATGTGCTTATTATGAAGAAAAAGACGAGCAACGTGCTCAAATGAAAGCAGTAATTATACCTATTTTTGTTGATTTAAAATCATATCAAGAAATTGCTAACAAAAAATTAGGGTCTACCATTGATGTAGAAGTTACTCCAAATCTTGTTACTGGAAAAGTAAGATATAAGGTGTTGGTATAGTATGACAGAAATTGATTATTTAAAGAGTATATATGAATTGCTACAAGAACTAACCCCATTATCAAATATGTTTACTGGTTTATTGCAATTTTTCACCGCAGTTTTTGTAGTTTATATTCTATATAAATTATTTAGCTTATTTTTTTAAAGTAAGAGAAAGGAGTTAATTATGTTTGAAGGTATAACAGGAGAAACATTTACTGGAATATTAGAAGAAATAAAAAATTTAATTCCAATAGTATTACCAGCTGTTGTAGGTTTCTTAGCTTTTAGAAAAGGTTGGTCTTTCCTTAAAGGCGAAATTAGAAAAGCTTAGTATATGGAGCTTGGGCGAAAAAGCTCAGGCTCTTTTATTTTATATGAAAGGAGAAATATTTTTATGAAAAAAATTACTATAATTTTTAGTTTAGTTTTATTATCTTTGTTTTCTTTTACTTTAAGTTGTTTTGCTACTAATGACTGGCAAAAGCCTTCTGATATTCCAGATTTGGACTTTACTTATATGGAGTATTATGTTGCAGACGCATGCTTGTCTCGTGATATAAGTTCTTTTGCAAGATATTTAGTTGTTATTGCTAGCAATAGTGAAAGTGCCTTAGATAATACAACTTTTTATACAAACAATACTAGCCAACACAGGTTGAGTAGTATTGTTGTAGGCTCTGAGTTTGTTGATTTATTTGTTTATAAATTACAAGCTGATAATACTTGGGGAGAGGGCTCTTATAAAAGATTAAGTCCAGGCGCAGACCATGAGGTTTTATACGGTAATCTTTCGGGAGATTATCAAGTATTTACTTATATAGCTTCTACAAAAGATATTATTTATTATCCGGATAAATCTGTTTTTTTTCAAGCACCAGTACAGGAGATAACACTGGCTCAGGTACTGGAACAGAACAGCCCGATACAAATATTCAAGAGCCAGATGAAGAACGTACTGGTTTCTTTAACAGTGTTCTTAGTTGGTTTCGTAGCCTTTTGGAAGGCTTGGGCTTGGTTAAAGACGCAATTACATCAGGCTTAGGCTATATTAATCCTTTTAATGAGAATTTTATATTAAAAGATTTATTAAGTTGGTTAAATCCAGCAAGTGAAAATTTTATTTTATTAAAATTATGGAACTTTTTGACCGATATTGTAAGTTTTTTAAATCCATTAAGTGAAAATTTTTTTGGTTTAAAATTAGTTGAATTTATAGGGGATTTATTAGAAAAATTATTTATTCCCCAACAAGACCATTTTGGAGAGTTAAACGAAATTATAAATACTAAGTTTGGTTTTATAGGTCAATTTAAAGATTTAGTATATAATTTTTTCGGTTTAAAAGAGCTTGAAAATGGCAATACTGCCATAAAAACAGTAGACGACTATGATTATCCACGGTTTTTATATTACTTATGAAGGTTATACTTTTTCTATTATTGACTTTTCTATTTTTGATAGATTTAGGAGTACAGTTCACGGTATTATAATTTCTACAATGTGGATTTCATATATTTGGCGTCTTTATAGACGTTCACCAGAAATTGTTGCTGGTTTTAAAAGACAAGGAGCGTGATAATTATGATTTTTGACGCAATTTTAGGTTTTATTTGTGCTATCCCAAAGGGACTATTGAATTCTATTTCTAGTTTAGGCAGTTTTGTAATTCCAGAAGGTACTTTTAATTGGTGGTATAACATTTTTGATGTATTAACTTATGTATTTCCAGTTTGGGCTGTTTTACCTATAATATTTATTACTTTTGCTATTACAGGTTTTAGTTTTATTTGGTCAATTATATTGAGAGTAAAAAGTTTTATACCAACAATGGGTGCTTAATAAATTCGTGGCAAACGCACCAGTGCGTTGCACGAATTTAATTGCCTAACATTAGATTACAAAATAAAGGAGAAAATTATGTATTATTTATTTGGTTTTATTATATTAGGAATTATATATTATTATTTTTTTAAGTTATGTACTTTAATAAGAGAAAAATTATTTGATTTAAAATGTAGTAGGAGATATATAGATTTATGCAAGAAAAAATAATTTGGTTTGTTTGTGGTTATATATATTGTGTTATAGTCACTTTTATTATGGATTATAAAGGAAAGAAGAAGGTAAAAGAATAATGAATTTTGTATTAAATATATTTTTATGGATTTTTATTATTTTTAGTCCGTTTATTATTAGTTTAATAGGACATTTTCTATATTTTTATTTCGTAAAAAATATGAGATTTAAAGAAGGGGAAAGTAGATATATTGGTTACGGTTCTAAGTTAAAAAGATTAATTATAGACTTACCACGTCAATTAGTAATAGATAGATTTAATCGTGACCCGGACCATTTTCCAGAATATGGAGTACATATTATTGCAGGAAAGCAAGGCTCTGGAAAGAGCATTACTCTTACATATATGTTACGTAGATATCAAGAAATGTATCCACGCATTAAAATTAAGACTAATTATTACTATGAATTTGAAGATGCTCGTATAGGTCATTGGAAAGATGTTATTTCTGGAACTAATGGTATTTATGGAGAAATTGACGTACTAGATGAAATACAAAACTGGTTTAATAGTTTACAAAGTAAAGATTTCCCCGTAGAAATGCTTACAGAAATTACTCAGCAGAGAAAACAAACAAAAATGATATTAGGAACATCACAAGTATTTGGACGTATAGCCAAACCTATACGTGAGCAGACATATATGTTATATGAACCTACTACTTTATTTGGTTGCTTAACTTTTGTTAGAAAATATGACATTACAACAGATATATCTGGAATTACAGATACAAAAAAATATCGTGGTTGTTTCTTCTTTGTACACGACGAAGATTTACGTAACTCGTATGATACATATAGAAAAATTATTGATTTAGCAAATGAAGGTTTTAAAAGCGAAGAACAACAGCTACATAATTCTAATATGTCTATTGATATAAAAGAAAAGCCTAGCTTGTTTCATAAAAATAGATAAAAATACGTAAGGGAATAAGGGATAGCTATTTTTATTGGTATTTTCAGCTTATAAGCTAGACCATATTTAGAAAATAATTTTTTGAAACAAGCATATCCCTTAATATACATAAGAAAGTAGAGTATTTAGACAATAGCAGCGAAGCTTTGCTACAAAACGAAGCTTTTAAAATCCGGGTATGTTGTTTTATTACCCGCATATATTAAAAAAACATTTTTAAGGAGATAATATGAGAGGAATTAGATTAGGAGATATTGTATCTACACAAGATGGAAAATATAAAGGAAAAGTTATAGATATTTATACAGGATTAGACTGTACAGATACCTTAACTTTTAAAGTAAGAATTCAATTAAAAAATAAAGAAATTA
>JAZSPC010000002.1:0-3313 GCA_045537285.1 Clostridia bacterium | reverse complement strand
AGAAAGTTCACCGAGAGCTTCACGAGATTCAATAAGTGATTGGAACTTATTTACTTCACGTTCAATAATGTTTCTCGGATATACACGACCATTTCTATTTTTATCAACTGCCTGTAAGAAAGGACCAGTGATATACATTCTCTTAATGCCGTTACCAGCATCTTCATTAATGACTTTGCTTTCTGCAATAGCCTGTTCATTTAATAGTTTTAAAGCTTCCATATTAAATCCTCATAAGTATTTTAATATATTTATAGTTTAGAATACAAAAATTCAGAAATTTTTAAATTATACTTAAGAAATAGCGGAATGCTTCACATAATTTTGAGTTTGCATTATTGAATTTATAACTTTCAGCCTGTAATTCTGGATTTTCTGTATCTGTCTTAGGTAATATATCATTATCATATAATTTACGATTAATGTCGTTAATTTCTTTATCAAGATTTTTTATTGACGTATCTAATAATGATTTTTTATCTGTTACATTTATTTTATAGTCATTCTCAACTTGTTCAAGTTTATTAATTTCATCTTTTGTATTATCAGTATTATCAGTATTATTAGTATCAACATGTTTAAGCATAGAGTCAATTCTAGCTTTTGTATCAGTTTTATATTGGTCAAGGGTTAATGTACCATCAATAATTTTTGGCGCGATTTGTGATTTTATATTAGTTTCTCTTTCATTAAACCATCTTGACATAAGATCTTGATTTTTTGTATTTCCTGGTATAGGTGTATTAGATAATGCTGACCATAATATATGGCGTAGTTCTACATCTAATTTACAAGTTTTTGGTACTAATGATGTGTATATTGTACTATAAATTGAAACTGGTGTATTTTTGTTTACTAGTTTATCAATTATTGTTTTTGCCATGGTTTTAACTGCCGTTATTTTAGCATTTATTTGATTATTTTTATTAATTATTGTTGCTTGAGCAGCTAATATTTCTTTTTGTTCTTTATTAAATTTGTTAATAATTTCTGTTTTAATATTATTTAAAATGGTATCAAGATTATCTAATGTATTAAAATTAATTTCATTTAATTGATTATTAAAACTTTCAATATCAAGAAAATCATATTTAGTAATATAAGTTTTGATATCATTAATAAAATTTTTTAAAATATCTGTTTTTTCATTTTTCTTTATAATAAGATCATTTTCAAGATTTTTTATATCATTTGTTTTATTTACTAATTCATCAATATCCTTTGGACTATAATTAAAAATTGTTTTAATTTTTTCTTTAATTATATCAAATTCACTCTTTAACTGTTCATTATTTGTTAAAGGTTTTAATATTGTAATAATATTCTTTTCAAGCTCTTTTTTATAAATTTCCGCAGCAGATCCACGTTGTAAATAATTATAATCATAGCTGAGTTGAGCAGTTGCTATTAAATTATTATTTAAACTAATATTGTATAATGCTTTTGTATAATCATACGTTAGTTTTAATGAATCTTGTAAATTTATATTTTCACTTATTTCTTCTTTAATTTCACAAGTAATTAGCTCATGTGCAAATTTATCATATAAGAAATAATATTTACCATTTATACCCATATCTATGGTTTTTTTCTTGCCTCTTGCTTCTGTTTGTAATTTAGGCGGTAACGTGCTTTCATCTACTTTTGCAATAATAAATACACAATTATATTTAATTTCATCATCATTATTATTAATATTAGTTCGAATAACACTATTTTTAATATCAAACATAATATTTTTTGCAGATGTTTCTTTATTAATAAACTCAATACGATTCTTTGCGAAATTTATATTAAATAAATCTATAGCATTTCTACTACTTCTAGCACGTTCTACATTAGATCTCAAATTATAGATTCGATTAGCAAAAGCATTATTTATCGAAGCTAAACCAATATAGGCTTGTATATTAGTAATATTTTTATAAGTATCATCTTTTAATATATTAACTTCTGACTCATAGTATTTACCGTTTTTTCCGTTTAAATACATTGTAAAAGGTATATTTATTATATCCTTTTTAGCGTCAAACTCAAAAATTACTGAATTATGATCTAATTGTTCTGTTTCTGGATTTGATGCAAAATATATAGCTCTTGCAAGTTCAGTTGTAGTAGAGTTATATTCATTTTGTAAATTTTTATATAATTCATCTGGATTTTCTTTAAAAAACTTATAATTATTTAAAGTATTAGTATTGTTTTTTAAATATAATCCCCTGTATAATTTAATGCTAGAATTTACTTGCTGAAATTTTTTTAAAATAGACATTATTCTAGCATAAGCGATTTCAAACTCTTTATTCCATAATGGAAATGATGCTAATATGTTAAGCGTGAATACATCTAATAATACTTTATTAGATATTTTGTTACCGTTTTGATCAACTTCCTTACTATTATTTGAAAATTGTTGTCTATCCGATGTAATATATTCTTTTCTTATAGATTCCAATTTTTCTGCTAATTCTTTTTCAAAATTAACATTATTAATTTTAGAATCATCAATTATACCAATTAAATTATACTGTAATTCAGTTAATGTTACTTGCTGTATATATTTAGTTATATTATAATTAGCATCTTTTGGAATAGGTATATTATTTTTTTTAGCGTCTTTTGTATTTACAACTTTCTTACTTTTATCATAATTTGTGCTAAGCTTGGAACTATCTAATTTACCTTGTAACCATGCAAATCTTAATAATTTTTTTGCATGTTTTTCATCAAGATTAAAAAAACTTTTAGCTAATCTTGGATTTATCCAATCTGAACCGTCTGAAAGGTCATTTGCTTTCATGCCAGAGTTATCATTGAATTGTGCAGCTATACCAGCTTTAGTATTTGCTATAAATTTTATATCAAACTTCTCTGCATTTTCTTCGCTTCTGCGAGCAATAGAATCCTTTGAATATCTATCATCTTCTTTCTTAGATGTATAATTTCCTTCTCTTTTATCATACGGAAATACATCCTGTTTTACACCAGGATTGTTTAAAATGCACCATTCTAAGAGTAATTCGTTATTCATGTATTATTTATAATATTTGCAGGTATATATCCATTAAACTATAAATAATGTATGTTAGACTTAAACAAAAATCCAGATTTTGCTACACTAGATAATGCTTTAATTACTAGTGAGTATTATGACCTTGATAAAGAGCTAGATGGAACACAGGTTTGGAATAAAGACGCTCTTGACCAGATGATAGAGATGGTTTTGCTTACAGAACCACAAGAACGTTTATTTAACCTATCTTTTGGTTCTCCGATATATAGAATATTATTTGAGAATTTTAATCAAGTAGAT
>JAZSPC010000017.1:0-34954 GCA_045537285.1 Clostridia bacterium | reverse complement strand
ATTCTTGTAAATTTTTTCTTCTTAATTGTCCACATGCTGCATCAATATCAGAGCCTAATTCTCTCCTTATTGTTGCAACAATTCCCTTTGAATTTAGATAATCTCTAAATTTTATTATATTTTCATTTGAGCTTTTTGAATACTTACCATTTTCTATTTTATTGATTGGTATTAAATTAACATGACATAACATGCCTTTTAATAATTTAGCCAATTCTTTTGCATCTTCTAAGTTATCGTTATTATCTTTTGCAAGTGCATACTCAAAAGATATTCTTCTATTGGTTTTATCCAAATAATATTTACATGCTTTTATAAGCTCTTCAATATTGTATACTTTGTTTACTGGCATCATTTCACTTCTTTTTACATCATTTGTTGCATGAAGTGAAATTGAAAGTGTACATTGCAGATTTTTATCTGCTAATTCATATATTTTAGGAACTAAACCACTTGTTGAAATACTTATATGCCTTGCTCCTATACTTAACCCTTTTTGATTATTTAAAATTGCTATTGCATTTACAACATTATCAAAATTATCTAATGGCTCACCTATTCCCATAAAAACAACATTTGATATCTTATCATTTACATCCTTTTGTACTGCTAAAATTTGTTCTACAATTTCTCCGGCTGTCAAATCTCTAACAAATTTTATTCCAGTTGATGCACAGAATTTGCATCCCATTTTACATCCGACTTGTGTTGAAACGCATATTGATTTTCCATGGTGATATTCCATTAAAACTGTTTCGATAGCATTTCCATCTAAAATATCAAATAGGTATTTTTTTGTTCCATCTGCGGATTCTTGCTTTTTAAGAATTTCAAAATTATGCATTGAGAATTCTTGCTTTAATTTTTCTCTCAAATCTTTTGATAAATTTGTCATGTCATCAAAGCTCGAAACGCAGTCTACATATAGCCATTTGAATACTTGCTCTGCTCTATATGCTTTTTCACCTAATTTTATAAATTCGTCTTTTAATTCATCTAAATTATAATCTTTTATATTTTTCATATAGTTACACTTTCCCTAATACATTATACCACAAGTGAACTTTTTTTCAATAGATTTGCATAAAATATTCACATTTAGAATGTCTCTAAAATATATTATAATAACTTTTAAATTTGGAGGTTTCTATGTATAAATTAGCTATTGTTGGAGCTACTGGTTTAGTTGGTAGAACGGTCCTCAAAATATTAGAAGAAAAAGATTTACCCATTTATGAGTATGCGTTATTTTCTTCATCAAAATCTGCTGGAACTATTATCCATTTCAAAAATAAAGATTACGTTGTTAAAGAATTAACTGAAACTTCTTTTATAAATGAACATTTCGATTTTGCCATTTTTTCTGCTGGCAGCTCTACTTCTTTAAAATATGCTCCTATTTCCTCAAAAAGTGGTTGCATTGTTATTGATAATAGTAGTGCTTTTAGAATGAATGAAAATGTGCCTTTGGTTGTTCCAGAAGTCAATCCAGAAGATATTAAATTAAATAATGGAATAATATCAAATCCAAATTGTTCTACCATACAAGCTGTGCTTCCTATAAAAGCCTTAGATGAAAAGTACAATGTTAAGAGAATTATATATTCTACATATCAAGCAGTTTCAGGTGCCGGAAGATATGGTATAGAAGACTTAGAAAATGGACCTAAAAAACTTCCATTAAAAAAATTTTCACACCCTATATATAATAATTGCTTACCACATATCGATATTTTTATGGAAAATGGATATACAAAAGAAGAAGAAAAAATGGTAAACGAAACCAAGAAGATTCTACATAAGCAAGATTTAAAAATAACTGCTACTTGCGTAAGAGTTCCTGTTGTTAATTGCCATTGTGAAAGTATTAATTTAGAATTCGAAAAAGAGTTTAATATTAAAGATATATATACTACATTACAAGAATTTGAAAACATTACTGTTATAGATAAGCCAAATGAAAATCTATACCCGCTTCCTAGTATTGTTTCAGGTAAAGACAATGTTTTTGTTGGAAGAATTAGAAGAGATTATAGTATCAAAAATGGTTTAAATCTTTGGGTAGTTGCGGATAACATAAGAAAAGGTGCTGCAACAAATGCAATTCAAATTTTAGAAAAATTAATACTATAATTTCAAAATAAAAAGACACTCTCTTTAATCAGAGAGTGCCCCTTCATCATTTAGATTTCTTTTTTGTTCTATTTCTTCTTTAATAGTATAGGTTAAAACTATGGCAACTCCCAAAATGAATATTGCTACTGCAAATACTACCATATACACAATTGTTGCTACCATAACATTTCTTCCAAACATTATTCCTATTGCAAGAAGAGATAACAATATCCCAATCAATCTAAAAGATGATTTTTTTGTGTGCGAATTATTTTTCATAATGAATTTTATCCTCCTGTTATTTTATTCACACTATACTAAGGCATTTGCCTATAAATAAATTATATCATAAAATTACTAATTTTTCAAATTATCCAATCCTTCTATATTATTTTCTTCAAAATTGCAATTGTATAATCTATCTCTTGTTTAGTATTTTCTTTTCCAAGTGTAAAACGTAATGTTCCAGCAGCTTCTTCCTTTGAAAGCCCGATTGATGTTAATACATGTGAAGGTTTGTTACTTCCTGTTGAACACGCAGAACCTGCTGATGCACATATCCCATATTCATCTAATTGTAATAACAATTGTCCACCATCTACATTTGGAAATGATACATTAATATTACCCGGTAGTCTCTTATCTATATCTCCATTTATTCTTATCCCCTTAAAATTTTCTTTAAGTTTTGTAATGAAATAATTTCTTAAATTTAATAATTTTGTATTATTATACTCAAAATCTTTATATGAATATTTTATTGCCTCTGCTAGACCTACTATTCCAGGAGTATTTTCCGTACCACTTCTTTTTCCTTTTTCTTGATGCCCACCATCTTGTATTCTCTCGAAATTTACTCCTTCCCTAACATATAAAGCTCCTATTCCTTTGGGACCATAAAACTTATGTGCTGACATTGATAGCAAATCAACACCTAATTCTTTTACATTTATTCTAACATTTCCTATTGCTTGAACACTATCAGTATGAAAATATACATTATTTAATTTAGCAATTCTTCCAATTTTTTGTATAGGCTGTATTGTTCCTATTTCGTTATTAGCAAACATTATGCTTATTAAAATTGTATCAACTCTTATTGAGTTTTCCAATTCTTCCAAACTTATAAATCCATTCTTATCTACATTTAGATAAGTAATATTAAAACCTTGTCGTTCTAAACTTTCGCATGTATTTAAAATTGCCGGATGTTCTATTTTTGAAGTTATTATATGCTTGCCCCTATGTTTATTTGCATATGCAATACCTTTTAAAGCCAAATTATCACTTTCGCTTCCGCAACTTGTAAAATATATTTCTTTATGATTTGCTCCAATATTTTGTGCAACGACTTCTCTTGCTTCTTCAATTGCTCTTTTGCTTCTTCTTCCTAAAAAATATGCTGATGAAGGATTACCATAATTTATGCTAAAATATGGTAACATTTTATTTAAAACCCTATCATCAACTCTTGTTGTTGCACCATGGTCTAAATATATTAATTTTTCCATAAAAAAATCAACTCCATATTTATATTATATGAGTTGATTTTTGTTTTATTAATTATTTACTTAATTTAGAAATTAAATCTTCGATTGTAATTACTTCTTTTTCACCTGTTCTAACATTTTCTAATTCAACTTTTCCAGTTTCTACTTTATCCCCTAGAACTGCCATGTATGGTGTTCCCAAAACTTTACAGTCCTTTATTTTAACACCAATTGAACCAATATTTCTATCATCTAATATTGCTCCAATTCCTTTTTCAGATAATTTATAGTATAGTTCATTTGCTTCTTTTACTTTTTCTTCATTGTCCATTTTAGGAATTATTTGTAATTTATATGGTGCAACACTTTCTGGTAGTACAAAACCTTGCACTTTTCCATTTTCGTCTTTTAAAACAGATTCTTCATATATAGTTGCTACTGTTCTACTAATTCCAATACCATAGCATCCCATATAGTATAGAGCTTGTTTTCCATCTTGTGCTGTATATGTACCATTCATTGTTTCAGAATATTTTGTTCCTAATTGGAATATGTGTCCAAGTTCTATTGCTTTTCTTTTTTCAAGTCTTGAAATATTTGTTATTCCATATTCTTTTTCAAGATATTCTTCATAGTTTTCTCTTTCTAATATTTCTGTATTTAAAGCTATTCCTGTTTCTGGGTCATATAGAATTGTGTCTTCTCCAATTGGAGCTAATAGCATAAATTCTTCTGATTTTTTCCCACCCATTGAGCCATTATCAGCTGCAACTGGTATTGCTTTTAATCCTATTGTTTCAAATATTTCTAAATATGCTTTTCTAATATTTTGATATGTGTGTGCCAAATCTTCTTGTGATAGGTTAAAGCTATATGCATCCATCATAGGGAAAGATTTTCCTCTTAATAGATAGCCTCTTGTACGAATTTCATTTCTATATTTTTCACCTATTTGATAAAAAGTTACTGGTAATGTTTTATATGATTTTAATTTTTCTCTTGCAAATTCAACTATTGCTTCTTCTGCGGTTGGCGCTAGGCAAAAGTTTCCTTTATCAGAGTTAACTGTAAGCATTACACCTTCTTCTACATAGTGATCGAATCTACCTGAATCTTTCCACATTTTTTCTGGTTGAAGTGTTGGTAATAATACCTCTATACATCCATATTTATTTAATTTTTCTGTTACTATTTTTTCTACATTTCTTTTAACTAATAATGGAATATTGTTATATGCATATATTCCTGTTCCGTATTGAACTAATTGTCCTGTTTGTAATAATATATCTTGTACTGGATACATTTCATCTAAATTATTTAATTTTATTGTACCCATTCCTGCTTGTGATAATTTCATATTTCTATTCCTCCAATTTTATTATTCTTCAATTTTTCCTTTTTCTTCTACTTCTTCCCTTTCGGGTATTGGAGCCTCATTTGTTTCCTCAATAATATCTTCTATTACTATTTGCTGATTTTCATCTAACTTATATCTTGGAAGCTCTGGTAGTTCTTCTAATGATGTGTAACCAAACAATCTTAAAAACTCTTTTGTTGTTTGATACATTGTTGGTCTTCCAGGTGCATCCAAACGTCCTGCATCTTCTATTAAATTATGGTCTAATAACTTATATATTGTTCCATCTGAATTAACCCCTCTTATGTTTTCGATTTCTGCTCTTGTGATTTTAGGGTTATATGCAATAATAGCTAATGTTTCTAATGCAGCTTGTGAAAGGTTTGGTTTATTTCTTTTATCTATAATTTGATATATGTATTCATAATTTTCTTTTCTAGAACATAATTGATATCCATTATTTACCTTAATTATTTGAACTCCACGTCCTGCTTCTTCGAATTCTGTTCTCATACTCTCTACTATTTCTTGTACATTTTCTGGCGCAAGTTCTAATACAGAAGAAAGTTCGTTTATATTAACATCTCTTCCTACTGCAAACATTATAGATTCAATTATTTGTTTTATTTTATCTATCTCCATTTTTATTCCTTCTTACTTTTGCGTTTTTGTCTTATAAATTATATATGTAAATTCTTGATTTGTCAATGATGTACAGGTTATTTAGGCTTTTAAAATTTAAAATAGTATTATATGGTTGTGTAATAAAATACTTGAATTTATATTTAATTTATGATAACATTATTATATATTAAAACAAGAGGTGATTTTATGAGCGAAGAGCCTAAGAAAATAGAAGTTGTTACTGGTGATGGAAAAGATTTAGAAATTTCAGAAGTTTCTACTCATCTTTCAGCACTTAAACCTAAAACTAAAAATGATGATAAACAAGAAATTGTTATTCCACAACCTAAAAAAAGAGAATGTAAAAAGAATAAAAAATAGAACTAGTTTTAAACTAGCTCTATTTTTTTAATATATATATTTATAATAAAGTAGTGGTCTTTAAATTTTAAACAGCTTCTTCTATTTCAGGTTTTTCTGCATTTTCATTGTTCTCTTCATTAACAACTTGAAGGCTTGCTATTGAAACTTCGTAAGCTACTCTTGGCTCTACTGTTCCATCTTCATATTTTTTCTCATAATTTCTAGATTGAACTCTACCTACTATTTTTACTTCTGTTCCTATTGGTAGGTTTTGACAGAATCTTGCATTTCTTCCCCATGCAATAGTTGGTATATAGTCTGATTTGTTATATGCTCTATTTACAGCAAGTAAAACATCTGCTATTTCTCTGCCAAATGGTGTTTGTCTGTAAATAGGTGGTTTACAAATATATCCTACTAATGTTACTTCATTTGAAGTTCTTTTGGTTTCTTCTAATTCTTCTTCACTTAATTGGTCTTCTGTTAACACATCTTTTGCAAATACTGTTAATATTAATTTGCTTTTTTCGTTAACATAGCTATTATATGATCTAAATTGTCCTCTTATAACTAATTTATTTCCAATTGTTAATAACTCATCATTTAAAATTCTTTCTGATGCTGTTACTGGTATAATATCTGTTGTATCACTTAAACGAGATACTTCCATGTCAAATATGTAAAATTTTTCTCCATAAGTTTCGTGACTAAATCTTTTCTCACTTGTTACCTTTCCCACTAATACTAAATGGTTATTCTCTGAATAATTTGTTTCCAATTTTATTCCTCCCTAATATATTTTAAATTTGTCTAATGTATTCTATTCATAAAGCATTTTTTTATGCAAACTTTTGTATTGCCAATTTTTATTATACCACTTATTTTTGGTTTTGTCTACATAATTAGTTAAATTTTGTTATTTTTTCTTTGTTTTTCCTGTATTTTATAGATTATTTTGTCAAAAACATAATAACTTATGTTACTCTGTATGCGTTTTATCATTATATTTTAGATATTTGCTTTCTCCTAATAATCATTTTTTATATTATTAATATTATTTTCGTTTTCCAACACATTGGAAGATACCTTAACCAATTCTACATCTTTATTTGGGATAGTGTCTGTTTTAAAAGAAAACAACATTAAAACAAAACATGTTGCTATTACATATGAAATTATTTTGTTTTTATTAAACACATATATCATTTTATTCCTCCATACAAAAAGAACACATTATACTTTATGTGTTCTTTTTATATTTTATTACTTTTTTAATTATTTACTTGTTGAACCAAATCCCCCAACTCTTTCTCCTTCTGCATTATCTTCATCTGCTACAAAGTATTTTTGGAATATTGCTTGTCCTATTGCTTCACCTTTTTTTATTTCTACATCTACATCTTTTATGTTATAAAATGCAAACATCATGTGTCCATCATTATCTGGATTTCCATAGTAATCTTTATCTACTATTCCTACACTGTTTGCTAAAATTAATCCTTTTTTCTTTGGGTTAGAACTTCTATTGCAAAGCATTAGATATTCATCATCTGCCATATATGATTTTAATCCTGTTTTTACAAGTGTTGGTGCTTGTCCTGGTTTAAATGCTGGAATAACTGTATCTTCTGCTGCTTCTATATCATATCCTGCTGAATATTTTGTTTTTCTTACTGGTAAATTAATACCTTTATCTTCAAATCCTTTTGCTATTTCAAATCCTCTTACTTTTTTCATAATTATACTTCCTCTCTGTATTTTTTATTTCATCTATATTTTATATTTAAAAAGTACTTTCGTCAACAATTTATCTAATTTTTCGTCACAAATATATTTGTATTCCATATAATATATTATAAGAAACTTTCTTTATGGAGGTACAAAAGAAATGAATTTGAGTGAATTGCCTTTAAATACAGTTGGAGTTATAGATAATTTAAATTGCTCTGGAAATATACGTAGGCGTTTATTAGATTTAGGATTAGTTAATGGTACAAAAATCATTCCTGTTTTTAAAAGTCCTTCTGGTGACCCTACCGCTTATGAAATTCGTAAAACTTTAATTGCTCTCCGCAAAGAAGACAGTAGCCTTATAACTTTAAAATAACATTTAAAAACGCCCTTTGTTCTTTATAAAAGGCGTTTTTGTTTTTTAATTTTTTATCATATTTTTCATAATCCCTTCTTCTAAGTAAAATTTTATTGTATTTTCTTCTTTCAACTTTCCTTCCACTATTTCATTAGCTATTTTATTTTCTATTAATTCTTGCACTTTTCTTTTCAATTGTCTTGCTCCATAACTTAAATCTATTTGGTTTTCCACTATATATTTTTTCACTTCTTCTGTTACTTCTAATTTTATTTTTTTATCTTCTATTCTTTTTTGTAAATCATTTAATATTATATCTAATATTTTTATTAAATCATCTGTTGTTAGCTTGTTAAAAATCACTATATTATCTATTCTGTTTATAAATTCTGGCTTGAATTCTTTTTTTAGTTCATGCATTACTATTTTGTTTTCTTCCAAATTACTTTCATTTCCAAATCCTACTCTTTTTTCTTTTGTTAATTTTTCTGCACCTAAGTTGGATGTCATAATTATTATTGTATTTTTAAAGTTTATCTTTCTTCCGCTTGAATCTGTTAAAATTCCTTCATCTAAAATTTGCAATAATATATTCAGCACATCTGGATGTGCTTTTTCTATTTCATCGAATACTATTATTGAATATGGATTCTTTCTTACTTTTTTAGTTAAATTACTTTCTTGTTCAAATCCAACATATCCTGGTGGAGATCCTATTATTTTTGATACAGAAAATGCCTCCATATATTCACTCATATCTAATTTAATAATGTATTTGTCACTACCAAACAAATTTTGTGCTAGCACTTTTGTTATTTCTGTTTTACCAACACCTGTTGGGCCTAGAAATAAGAATGAACCTGTTGGCTTATTAGGGTCATTTATTCCAATTCTTCCCCTTATTACAGCTTTTGAAATTTTAGAAATGGCATCATTTTGACCTATAATTTTTTTATGCAATTCATTTTCTAGATTCATCAGTTTGCTGTTTTCGGTTTCAGAAATTTGTGTTACTGGAATGCCAGTTAGTTCAGATACAACTTCTCGTATATCTTCTACTTTCATTACAGCTTTTATATGCATATTTTTATTTTTCCATTCCTCTTGTGCATCAATTAATTCATTTTTCTTTTTAATTTCATCATCTCTTAATTTTGCTGCATTTTCAAAATCTTGTTTAAATATTGCATCCTCTTTTTCTTTTGTTATCTTTTTTAGTTCTTCTTCCAAAACTTTTATATTATCTGGCATAGTATATGTTTTCATTCTAACCTTTGAAGAAGCTTCGTCCAATAAATCTATTGCCTTATCTGGCATATATCTATCATAAATATATCTATTAGCCAGCTTTACACATTCCTCTATTACCTCATCACTTATTTCTACATTATGGTGTTTTTCGTAGTTATGCCTAATTCCCTTTAATATTTGTATGCTTTCTTCTGTGTTTGGTTCCTGTACTGTTATTGGGCAAAATCTTCTTTCTAACGCTACATCCTTTTCAATATATTTTGTATATTCATCTATTGTTGTGGCACCAATTAATTGAATTTCTCCTCTTGCTAAAATTGGTTTCAAAATATTTGCTGCATCTATTGCACCTTCTGCTGCACCTGCACCAACTATTGTATGAATTTCGTCTATAAATAAAATTATATCTGACGATTTCTTTGCTTCATTTAAGCACTTCTTTATTCTTTCTTCAAAATCCCCTCTATACTTTGCACCAGCTACAATTGATGTTAAATCCAAATTAAATATAGTTTTGTTTTTTAACATTTCAGGCACATCTTGCGCAACTATTCTTTTAGCTAAGCCTTCTACTATTGCAGTTTTCCCAACTCCTGGCTCACCTATTAAACATGGGCTATTCTTGGTTCTTCTTGATAAAATTTGCATTACTCTATCTACTTCTTTTTCTCTTCCTATTAATGAATCTATTTTTTCTTCCATTGCCAATTTATTTAAATCTGTTCCATATTGATTTAAAGTACTATTATTTTTCTGGTTATTTGTTTTATTCTTTTTCTCCTTATTTAATTCATCAACCTGAGACATTATCTTAAATATATCTTCATACATTTTTTCTATATCTGCATTAAGTTCTAATAGAATTTTGTATGCCACATTATCTTTATCATTTAAAATACTAAGTAACATTGTTTCTGTGCCTATTGTACTTAGTAGGTTCTTTTCTGTTTCTTTAAATGAATTCTCTATAATCTTTTTGGTTCTTGGTGTAAAACCTTCTGTTTTATTTAATACTATTTTTCCTTCCCCTAATATTTCTTTTACTTTACCCAATATTTGAAAAGCCTCTATATTTTGTTTTTTTAATATTTTGTATCCTAGACCTTTTTCTTGCAAAGCTATTCCATACAAAATATGTTCTGTACCTATAAAGTTATGTCCTAATTCAATCGCAAGACTTTCTGCACTTTCTAGTGCTTTCTTCGATGAATCACTAAATTTATATATCATCATGGTTCTCCTTTAAATATATATACTATATATATTTATTCCTCCTCTTCTTCTGTTATGTCTGCTAAATGATTAGCTATTTCTTTTTGTTCTTCTAGTGTTTTCCAAGCAAAATATGATGATATAAATTCTCCATATTTCGTAGCATCTTCTTTTTCTCTTCTCCATTTTTTCTTTTCTTCCATAGTCTCACTCCTTTAAAAAGAGTATACCTACTTTTTTTAAAATGCATACAAAAAAAGAAGGTTTTTTCAAACCTTCTTTTGGTAGCGAAGATGTGATTCGAACACATGACCTGCCGGGTATGAACCGGATGCTCTAGCCAACTGAGCTACTTCGCCATAACAGATAATATTATACTGGTTTTATTTGGTTTTGTCAATATTTTTAAGAAAAATATTTATTTTGTTTTTTTGTAAATTTTATTTACTTTTACATAATTTGTATATATAATGTATTTACCTTCTTTGAAAGGAGGTGACATCTTTGAAGGAAATCATAGAACTAATGAAAATTTACCTTATGATTTTAATAATAAAATTATTTGGTAAAGACTGAAAAAGAAACAGGGTTGCCGCTCTGTTTCTTTTTTTGCCCCTTTGAAGGACCTCATTGAACTAATTTTTTATCAAATATAGTATACTATATTTTTTATTATATGTCAAACTTTATTTTTTAATCTCCAATTTCCATGTCAGATGTTTTTTGTTCTCTATTTACAACTTTACTATGCATTGCTCTCATAGCTTTTTCTGTATCAGGATTAATTTTTGGAGCAATACCACCTTTATTACTATTAAATCCTTTTTTAATTTCTTTTTCTCTTAATTCAATAGATTTTCTAACTTCTTCTAATTCTTTTGGTAATATTACATCTGAATAATCTTCTATATCTACTCCTGAGCCAAATAATGCTCTAAATATACTCATTTTTTTAGTTGCTGTTGCCATATTTTATCATTCCTTTTTCAATAAATTAAACTATATCATATTAATATTATCATAAATTTACAGAAAATGCAAGTATTATTCATAAATTACTCTTTCTTCTCCAACTAACTCTTTAAATTCTTGTAATATTTCTTTGGTTAAGTATATTGTTCCACAATCTAAAATAATTTCTCCATTTATTACTTGTACTGGTGTATTATTTTTTTCTCCACTAAAAAATTTTAATGCACCTCTTAATTTTGCTTTTTCATTTTCATCTAAATTAGTAATATTTATTTTTAATATTTTTTGTTTGTGTTCCGCTTCACTTAATTCTTTTATTTCTCTTGCAACTATTTTTACTTCATCATCTTCACGTATACTTAATCTTCCTTCTACTAAAATAATGTTGTCTGTTACCAATAGATTTGCTGCACCTATATATGCATTTTCAAATATTATTACTTCTGCTGAGCCGTATAAGTCTTCTATTGTGGCAAATGCCATTAATTTATTATTCTTAGTATATTTCTTTTTAATACTTGATATTATTCCTGCATATTTAACCATTTGCCCATCTTTATAACTGATAGTATCTCCTGTGCTATCTAACTCTTCTTTTAGTTCCATCATTTTCATTGTATCAATATTAGTTGCTTTAATTATTTGTTCTCTAATTTTAGCCAATGGATGTCCTGAAATATATATTCCAAGCATTTCTTTTTCCATTGATAGAAGTTCTCTATCTTCAAATTCTTTAAGCTCAGTAAATGTATATTTTAATTCTTCTTTATCTTCTGAATCCATTGTATCTAAATCAAACATACTTACTTGTCCTTTAAAATTCTTTCTCGCTGAGTCTTGAATTGTATCAATAATAGTTTCAAAGGATGCTAAAAGTGTACTTCTTGTTTGACCAAAGCTATCAAAAGCTCCTGCCTTTATTAAACTTTCTATACATTTTTTGTTAACTGATTCATCTTGTATTCTTTCACAAAAATCTGTAAATGATGCAAATGGTCCATTTTTTTCGCGTTCTGCCACAATACTATCTACTACTGCAACACCCACGTTTTTAATACTACCTAAACCAAATCTAATTTTATTATTATGAACAGTAAATTTTGTTGCACTTTCATTTATATCTGGCTTCAAAATTTCAATATTCATTCTTCTACATTCATCTACGTATAAAGGAATTCTATCTAAATTTCCTAAATAACTGTTTAAAGTAGCTGCCATAAATTCTTCTGGATAATATGCTTTTAAGTATGCTGTTCTATATGATACAACTGCATATGCTGCTGCATGAGACTTATTAAATGCATATTTTGCAAATTCAGCCATCTCATCAAATATTTTATTAGCAGATTCGCTATCAATTCCATTTCTTACACAACCTGGAACTATTACATTTCCTTCTTCATCTACTTGGCCATTTATGAATATTTCTCTTTCTTTTGCCATTACATCTAGTTTTTTCTTTCCCATTGCACGACGTACCAAGTCAGCTCTACCTAATGAGTAACCTGCTAAGTCCCTTACTATTTGCATAACTTGTTCTTGGTATACCATACAACCATATGTAACTTTTAGTATTGGCTCTAATGCTGGATGAGTATACTCTGCGTGTTCTGGATTTAATTTATTTTTAATGTATCTTGGAATTTGGTCCATTGGTCCTGGACGATACAATGAAACACCAGCTATGATGTCTTCTAAACTATCTGGTTTTAGTTCCTTCATAAAGTTAGTCATACCAGCACTTTCAAACTGGAATATACCAACAGATTTTCCTTCTCCCCAAAGTTTAAATACTTTTGGGTCATGCATTGCAGGATCAAACTCTACCTCTATTCCTCTATTTTCTTTTACTAGGTTTATTGCATCTTGTATAACTGTTAGAGTTCTTAATCCTAAAAAGTCCATTTTTAATAATCCTAGTTGTTCTAGAATTGTCATTGTATATTGAGTTGATATTGCTCCTTCATTTACATATAGCGGTACATATCTATCTACTGGGTCTTTTGTTATAACTACACCACAAGCATGAGTAGATGCCTGTCTTGGCATACCTTCTAGTCCCATAGCTATATCTAGCAACTTATGTATTTCTTCATTTTGTTCATATAACTCACGTAATTCTCTATTTTGCTCCATTGCTTTTGCAATAGTAATATGTATTTCAAATGGAACCATTTTTGCAAGTTTATCTGTTTCTGCGTATGGAAAATCTAATGCTCTTCCTACATCACGAATTACCATTCTTGCAGACATTGTTCCAAAGGTTATAATCTGTGAAACATGGTCTCTTCCATATTTTCTTGCAACATAATCTATAACCTCTTGTCTTCTTTCATAACAAAAGTCAACATCAAAGTCAGGCATGCTTATTCTGTCTGGATTTAAAAATCTTTCAAAAAGTAGATTATACTTTATTGGATCTATATCTGTTATACCTATTGAGTATGCGACAATAGAACCTGCACCAGAACCACGCCCTGGTCCAACTGGTATTCCATTTATCTTTGCCCAGTTTATAAAATCCCATACTATTAAGAAATAATCTACATATCCCATTTTTTGAATAACAGAGATTTCATATTCCATTCTATCTCGTATATCATCAGATACATTTTCTCCATATCTTTTTATTAAACCATCATTACATAGTTTTTTGAAATAATCATAGTGTGTTTCAAAATCTAGCGGTACTTCATAATTTGGAAGTATTGTATGTCCAAATTCAAATTCCACATTACATTTTTCTGCTATTTTAACTGTATTTTGAATAGCTTCTGGTAGATTAGGAAAGAATTCTTTTACCTCCTCAGGACTTTTGATATAAAAGTCATCTGTTTCAAATCTCATTCTATCTATATCAGACATTTTCTTTCCAGTTTGAATACATAATAACACTTCGTGATTATATGCATCTTCTTTTCTTGTATAGTGAGCATCGTTCGTTGCAACTAATTGAATATTTAACTTTCTAGCTAACTGTACCATTTTTTGATTTACTAATGCTTGTTCTTTTAATGTATTTGTTTGTATTTCTAAATAATAGTCTTCTCCAAATAGATTTTTATGCCATAGGGCTATTTCTTCTGCTTTTTCCATGTTGCCTTCTAAAATTGCTTGTGGCAAACTTCCAGCCAGACACGCACTACAACAAATTAAGCCTTCATGATATTTTTCTAATGTTTCTAAATCTATTCTTGGTTTATAATAATAACCTTCTGTAAAACCTATTGAAACCATTTTACTTAGGTTTTTATATCCTTCATTATTTTTAGCAAGTAATATTAAGTGATTATATTTATTATCTATTCCCGCTTCTTTATCAAAACGAGTTCTAGGAGCCACATACACTTCACAACCAATAATTGGTTTTATACCTTCTTCTTTACATGCTTTATAGAATTCAATTGCGCCATACATAACACCATGGTCAGTAAGTGCAATAGCATCCATTCCTAGCTCTTTTGCAACTTTTGGTAATTCTTTTATTCTATTAGCTCCATCTAGTAAGCTATACTCACTATGGACATGTAAGTGTACAAAATCTCCCATTGTTTTTCTCCTAAACTTAATTTTCACAGGTATTATATAACATTTTAGATGAAAAATAAAGAGGTACATAAAAAAAGAGAAGCTTTTGCTTCCCTTTTTTATTTTACTTTTTTAGCAGTTTTTAATACATATTTCATACATCCATATACTAAATCATCCCAAGTATCTGATGCTGGGCAGAATCTTTTTTGTACCCCATTTATGGTTTTTCCGTTATAGTATTTTCCACCTTTTGTTAGATAATTTTGATGTAGTTTTTTGGCTGCTACTTCTAGTCCTTCTTTTTCAGAAGAATATTTTATTAATTTTCCTTTATACATTAAACTTATATAGTTATGTGTGCTTCTATGGTTTCCTGCTATGCTCCATCCTGATTCTGCTGCTATTAATCCGCAAAAAAACATTTCATTTATTTGGTATTTCTCACATAAATCATATATTGTATCTGCATTTCTATAAAAGAATTTTGATTTATCTGATTTTAAGTTTTTCATTACTTTTTTAAAATCTGCTTTTGATAAACCTGTTCTTTTTGTTAAATCCATATTTTTACTTATTTTAATATCTTTTGGTTTTGTATAAGTTTGCTCTATTTGTTGTGGATTTGTTCTGTCCACTTCACCTCTTGACGTTGAAGTAGTTTCTCTATCATAATTACTTGTTGTATTATTAACTTTAATTTCTGTTTCTGCTTCTTGTTTAATAAATAAGCTAATATCTATTTTGTTTTCTTTATCTCTTATTAATTTATCAATATCTATTTTTTGTTCAAAATCAGCTTTTTCTATAACTCTTTCTTTCGTACCTGTGCTGTTATCAGCAAATAATGTAGTACTAAATATTGTTATTCCTAATACTGCCATTGGCACTAATATTAGGCCTTTTTTTAATATTACATTTTTATTCTTCGACTCTATAATAATTCCTCCTTTTTAGAGCAACTATTTAATTATACCATATTTTTAAGATTTAGTCAAATTAAGGAAACAAAAGAGCTAGGAAACCTTTGTGTTTCTAGCTCTTAAAAATCTTTTTTATCTATTTAATAATTCGTTTAATTCTTCTTTATTCTCAGCTAGTCTTCCTGAATAATAATATTCAATTTCTAGCTTGTTATTACCTAATAAATTATTTTCTTCTAAGATATTTTTTAATCTATTTGCCACTCCTTTGCTTCCATCTATTATTTGAATTTCTTTTGGAAATACTTTTGATAATATATCTTTAAAGAATGGAAAGTGTGTACAGCCTAATACCAACTCTGAATAATCTTCTAAGTTATATTCTTTTACTTGTTCTTTTATATACTGTTTTACATTATCTGATTCAAACTCTTTATTCTCCGCAAATTCTACTAATTTGGGCATTGGTATTAAATCCACATATTCTTCTGCATTTAAACTTTCTAATAAATATTTTAGTTTTTCTTCTTTTATAGTAGTAGGTGTTGCCATTATTAGAACTTTTTTATTACCTCTGTTTTCAACTGCTGGTTTTGCAGCTGGCTCTATACCTATTATTGGTATACTATATTGTTGTCTTAATTCTTTTACCGCTATACTTGTGGCTGTGTTACATGCTATTACTATTGCTTTTACATTTTTAGAGATAAGAAAATCTACTGCATTATTTATATATTCTTTTACTTCTTCTTTTGGTTTTGTTCCATATGGTACATTATCAGTATCTGCATAATATATGTATTTTTCGTTTGGCAATATTTCTATTATTTTTTTTAATACTGTTAGTCCGCCTATCCCAGAATCAAATACCCCTATCGGATTATTATTCATAATTACAACTTCTTTCTATTATTCTTGATATATCTATATTATCATTATATTTTAATATTTTCAACTTTTATTTTAATATATCCCAACATCTTTTATATGAATAAATCTAATATCCTGAAAATTATATGTTGATATTTTCCTATGATATGCATCTTCTGTATGAGTTGCTATGTATATATCGTCTAAGTTGTTTCTTTTTTTATCTACAATAATTAAACTATGCGAAAATCTTTCTTCCAAAAGTTTTAACTGAATTATATCTCCTACTTGCAGATTATTTATATTTGCTATTTCTCCTCTTGGTCCTATTCCTTTGTTTTTTATCAAAAAGTTATATAGAAATTCTACTCCTGACCAAGAAGCTGTTCTGTCAGATGAGGAATTATAGTACCAACCAATATGTTTTTTGTAGTTCATTATCCCTGTTCCTGCATATATACATTGGGATATAAATGAGGTACAATCCCCTCCAACATTGTCGAAATTATAGTATATTGGATTTCTTTTATATGCCCATTTTGTAGCATATTCTACTGCTTTTTTACGGTTATATTCTTTTATTTTCAAAAAAATCACCTAACAAAATATATTAGGTGATTTTAATTTTATTCTTTTAATATTTTATCGATAAATTCATTATCATTATATACTGTAATTGCATTTGGTATTAGGTCTATTATGAATTTATTGCTTGTTAATTTTTCTCCATCTACATTAAATGTAACATCTTGTTCTATTTCTAGTTCTACATGATTTGTTCTAAATTTATGAACTCTTCTTTTTCCTTCATGTTTTCCTTTTTTTAGTTTTAGAAGTAATGGTATTATCTTAAATCTATTCATTTTTTCAACATAATAAATATCTAAAAGTCCATCTGTCAACTGTGATTTTGGAGCTATGTTATATCCTCCACCATAATATGCACCATTGCAAATACTTATTATTGAGTATTTAGAGGATATGTTTTTTATATCTGTTTTAAATATTACTTTTTTAAATTTAAAACTCATAAAGGTATATATAATACTTGCATTATATAACTGGCTTGTTGGAATAATTGTATTTCTTAATACATCTACATTGTTTCCTACCTCTGCATCCAAACCAGTACATGCTACGTTTATGAAATATGTATCATTTATTTTTCCTAGGTCTATAATACTTTCTCCGTATGGTAGGGCTTTAATTGCTTTATATGTATCATTCCCTGAACCTGATGGAATAATTCCTAATTTATTTTTAGTTCCTACTATTCCAGGCAATGTTCTAGTTAATGTACCATCTCCACCAACAACATATATAACATTTTCTTCATTTTTATATTCAGCTGCAATATCAGCTCCGCTTAAATTTTCTGTTATATATCTTATTTCATATTCTTTTTGTTCTTGTTTACAAAGCTCTTCAATCTTAGGCAATATAGTTTTATATCTACCTCTACCAGCAATGGAATTTATTATAAATATATACTTCATTTTATGCTCCATTTCTTAATAATTTTAATACTTCATTTCTTAGATATTCATTTGCTTCTTCTATTTCCATATTACTTACATCTATTGGTTTTCCAAATTCTAAAACAACATTTTTTCTAAATATTTTATACTTGTTTTTTATAGCAAAAGGTAATATGGGTGAGTTTGTTTTTTGTGCTATTCTTACTGCTCCGTGTCTAAATTTTAGAAGTTCTTCCGTTCCTTTGTTTCTGGTTCCTTCTGGGAATATTCCTATTGTTCCCCTCGAATTTAATATATCTTCTGCTTCTATTATAGCTTGTGGATTTGATTTTCCTCTATATATTTTTATTAACCCTATTTTTCTAAATAATACTCCATGTAGGCCTTTAAATAATTCTTCTTTTGCCATATAATGAACTACTCTATCTGTTGACATCATTACCATTGTTGGGTCTACTGCATGCTTGTGATTACCGGCAAATATTAATGCCCCATCCTTTGGTATGTTTTCTTTACCTATTACTTTGGGTCTAAATATTATTTTTAATAAGATAGTATAAATTGGTTTTATTAAATTATATATTATATTCTTTTCTTTCATTTTTACTCCGTTTCTATTTATATCTATTCTTACAAGTATAATAATATATCAAATTTAAAATAAAGTAAATATTTAAACATAAAAAAAGAATCGGGAAATCATCCCAATTCTTTTTGGATCTCTGTAAATGCCTGGTCAAATTCTTCATCATTTTTGAAAATTATGTAGAACCTTATCGCAACCATTCCTTCTTTCGGTTGAACCTCATGTTCGTGTCCCATAAGTTCCATAATCTTTCCTTTAAACTTATTCTGAGACAATTCTATTATCTGGATAGCTTTCCT
Organism: Clostridia bacterium; assembly: GCA_045537285.1. GTDB lineage: Bacteria > Bacillota > Clostridia > TANB77 > CAG-508 > HGM13634. The sequence goes on along the minus strand of JAZSPC010000017.1, from coordinate 15,797 downwards.
TAATAAGATTTTATCGGCCATAGGCACATGCTTACACATTCCTGTTACAGTTAATATTGGAAGAAGACTCTTCCGTTCAAAATTAAATATTACAGGTACCAGTTCCATTTCTACTCCTCTTTTCTTAAAGTAATATAAATATTATATCACATATTTTTATTCTTTTCAAATTTAATAAAATTCTATTGTGATTTTATGTAAGTTGAGATATAATATTTAATATTTTAAACAATTTTAAAAGGGGTTTTTAATGAATTTTTTAAAAGAAAAGAAAAAATTAATTTTAGGTATACTAATAGATATATTTATATGCCTTTTTGCATTAATAATATTCTTCTTTTATTTAAGTAATAATACAGTTCAAGTCTCTTCATCTTCTAATTCATTGGTCTTAAATAATTCAAATAACACGATTGCTCAAAATATTTTAATAGCTGAATTAGATAATGAAATAAATAAAGATGAAGACGTAATTGAAATAGTTACAAATGAAAAAGCATCTGATAAAGAATTAAAAGAAGAAAAAGTAAACAAAAAAGAACAACAAAAATCAACTTCACCATATTACATTAAAGTAAATTACCAGGCTAATGTAGTAACAATATATACAAAAGATAAAGATGGTAAATATACTGTTCCATATAAAGCTATGGTTTGTTCTATTGGGACATATACCCCAAAAAGTGGAACATATAAAACTTCTAGTAAGTATAGATGGGGTAAATTAATACATGATGTTTATGGACAATATGCAACAAGAATTGTTGGAAGTATTTTATTCCATTCTGTACCATATTCTTCTAATAATGCCGGAGCATTGCTTTATGAAGAATATGATAAGCTCGGCACTAAGGCGTCAGAGGGGTGTGTTAGATTAACAGTTAAAGATTCTAAATGGATTTATGATAATTGCCCTAGTGGTACTATGGTTGAATTTTACAAAAGTTCTGACCCTGGCCCTCTTGGTAAACCTACTGCTCAAAAAATATCATCTGTTGAAGAATGTAGAAATTGGGATCCAACTGATCCAGCAAGTAATAACCCATGGCATACTTACAAACCAGAAGAAGAAAAACCTAGTACAGATATATCAAATACTATAACAAATAGTGTTACAAATAATATTGTAAATGAAAGTAATAATACTGTAAATAATTCTATAATAAATAATACAACTATAAATAACACTATTACTGATACAAATTCTACAACAAACAATACTATCACAGATACAAATACTGTTGTAAATAATACTGTAAGTAATAACATTACAAATAACAATTCTACTGATTTGAATAACAATATTAATAATACTTTTAATAATATTGTTATAAGCAATAACAATATTACTGTTGAAAATAACACCGTTTCAAATAATAATGTAACAAATAGTAATAATACAGTAGTGAATAACATGAATAATCAAATAGTTAATAACATTATTTAAAAAGAAAAGTTTAAGACTTTTGTCTTAAACTTTTTAATATTCATCATATTGTACCAATTCTTCTATTGGCTTTCTTCTATCATGTAATATACTTGGTTTCCTATCTATATACCCTATTGGTAGTAATAATTCTGGTTGATATTTTGCTGGGATATTAAATAGTTCTTTGGTTAGTTCTCTATCAAATAACCCTACCATTGTTGTTCCAAGTCCTAAATTAGTTGCCTCTAAACACATATGTGTTGCTACTATTCCGGTATCTATTAAACCATATTTCCTTGAAAATTCACTTTCATTTTCTTCATCATCTTTTTCATAAGAAATTACAATTATTGTTGAAGCCCCAAAATCACACGAAGTACATTGTTTCATTTTTTCTATTCCTTCTTCTGAGTTAACTACTAGTAATCTTTCTCTTTGCATATTTTTAGCTGTTGGAGATAATCTTGCTGCTTCTAATATTTTATCCAAGTCTTCTTGTTTTACTTTTTCTGGACTCATTCTTCTTACAGAATATCTTTCTTTTGCTAAATCTAAAAAATCCATATTATACCTTCTTTCCTGTATATATTATATTCAAATTATATATATTGTTTTAATATTTTATATACTTTATTTATTGGCATACCTACAATTGTTCCATAATTTCCATCTATTTTTTCTATATGTTTTGCAAATTCTAATTGAATAGCATACGCACCTGCTTTATCATAAGCTTTTCCAGTATCAACCCATTCTTCAATTTCTCTATCTGTCATATCTGACACATAAACATCAGTTATATCACATTCTACATGCTCTTCATATTTTCCATCTTTTTCTACTAATACAGCTATACTTGTAATAACTTGATGTTTATCATTTTTTAATTCATTTATCATATTTATTGCATCTTGTTTATCTTTTGGTTTTCCAAATAATTTGTTACCTTTTACAACTAATGTATCTGAACCTATTACAATTCTATCTCCTTCTGTTTTATTGAATACAGCTTTTGCTTTTATATACCCTAATTTCTTAGATTGTTCTTCCAAAGACAAACCTTCTTCTAATGTTTCATCTGCCTCACTTACCATTATCTCATATTCTATTCCAAGCAAGTCCATTAATTCTTTTCTTCTTGGTGATTTTGATGCTAATATAACTTTCATAAATTTCTCCTATTAAATAGTTTTTGTGATATCTATTCCTCTTTGTTTAAATATATCTATTGTTCTATATACTTCTTCTGCATGATTTATAAGAAACTCATCATTATTTATTAGTTTTTCTATTTCTTCTATTGTATTCCATTGCACTGATTCTACTTCTTCTTCCTGTAAAACTAAGTCTGATATATTTAAATCTTTCTTCATATAATATAAATCAAAAAATACTTGTGCTTTATCTTCTCTTCCTGAAAATATCAGTTCTAATTCTTCTGGTTTAACAGTTAGTCCTATCTCTTCTTTAATTTCTGCCATCATACCTTCTATACTTGTTTCTCCTGTTTTGACATGTCCACCAGTAAAGGCATATTTTCCATCTTTTTGTTTAGACCTTTTTTGTACTAAAAATTTACCCTTTGAATTCTGTATTGTTACCAATATTACTATAATATATTTTCCTTCTGGAATAGTCTCTCCTTTAAATATTGTTTCCCCTGTTAAGTTCCTATCTTTATCATATAAATCTCTTTTTTCCATATACTCTTCCTTCTAGTTTTTATACGTATATTTTAACACACAAAAGATATATTGTGAACAAAAAAACGCATTTAAAAATGCGTTTTTATTGTTTTATTTGTTTTTCTTTATTCTGCTTTATATAAGTCTGTTGCTTTAACTTCTTTTGTAGATGTTTCTTGTCTTTGTATTTTAACTATTTCTCCATTTTCTGCTTTAACATTATTTGAATAATAGTTGATATCTACTTTATTAACACCCTTATTTTGTGCACTAGTTGTACATTCATAAACACGTAGCCCATCTCCATTTTCACTGTTTAATGTAGATAAATTATCAATGTTTAATTTAAATTCAGAACCATCTCCATAATCTTTTTGAATACGTACAAATATTGCGCTTCCCTCTATCCATGAACCATTTGCAGATTCACTAGTAAATGTATCTTTGTATACACCTTTTGCATAAATATCAGTATCATTTAATGTTACGATACCTGCTGCCGCCTCTATTCCAGAAAGTCCTGTTACAGTACATTTTGTTAAAGTTAAAGCTTTTGTACTTGGCATATATATTGCAATATCTTCTTCACTTGTTAAAGTACTATTTGAAATATCAAATACTGTATTTTCACAAGTTCCATTTCCTGAAACTGCATACCATAATGATTCTAATGTTGAATCTTTTACTGTTACATTTGCATTTTTCCATCCTACTATACATGCAAATTTTGCATCAAAAGTACTATTTTTAACAACCGTTGTTCCAACTGTTGAACTCTCTCTATAATTTGTATATATATTATAGTGACCTTCAAACTTAACATTTTCAACTGTTAAATCAGCTTCTAAATTCATTATATTCATGAATCCATCTGTCTCTTTAACTGTTTTCATTGTTCCGTTTTTTAATGTAAGATTTCCTTCTCCTGTTACTTTTAATCCATAAGATAATGTATTAGCATCTTTTGCAACTTTTGAGCTATCTATTGTATAGTTATTTAAATCAATTTCAACAGGTCTTGTTACTTCAATAACAGAATTTAATTCTATATTATTATTTAAAATGATTTTAGGCATTGTTTCGTTTGAAACTGCATCTTTTAATTCATCTTCTGTATTTACTATTGTTTGAGCTGTTCCATTTTCTACAATAACTACTTGCACGTTTGATGTTTCTAATGTTTCAACTTTAACTTTATTAGCATTTTGTGCTACTGTAACATTATTTGTATGGTACTCTGCATACACTTTATTTGCTCCATATTCTGCTGTACTATTAGAACATTCATAAATTCTAATTCCATTTCCATTTTTACTATTTAATTTAGATAAATTATCTATGATTAAATTTAACTCAGTACCATCTCCATAATCTTTTTGAACACGTACAAATATTGCACTTCCTTCTACCCAACAACCATTTGCAGATTCGTTAGTAATATCTTCTGTATATTTTCCTGTTGCATTAATTTTACTATTTTTAATTGTTGTAGATCCTGCTGCTATTTCTAAACCTGATTTTCCTGTTATAGTAGAATCTGTAATATTTAAAGTTTCTGTACTTGGCATATATACACCAACATTTGTGTAACTTTCTAATTCACTATTTGTAATATTAATTATTGCATTACTTTGTGTTCCGTTTCCAGAAACAGGATAAATATCTGATTTCACTATTGAATTATCTATATTAACTGTTGCATTTTTCCATGCTGTTGCACTAACGAAAATTGATGTTAATTCACAAGAATTAATATTTGTCGTTGCTACTTTTGTAGAAGTTCTTGTGTTAGTATCAACATTATAATGTCCTGTAAAATTAATACCATTAACATTTAATGTTGCACCATCATTTAATATATTTCTATATCCTTCTGTTGTTCTTGTTTTAATTGTTCCATTACTTATTGTAAGTTCTCCTGCTGTTAATTTTAAAGCATAAGATTTTTGTGTAGTTTCATCTAAGGCAACACTTGAACTATCTAAGACTTTTCCATTTAAATCTAAAAATGCTGATTTTCCATCTAGATTAAGTTCTATTACTTTATCTAATTTTAAATCTTCTAATAAAGTAACTGGATTTTCTTTGTTAGATGCTGCAATAGCAGTAGCTAAATCTTTTGCTTCATAATATTCATTTCCCACTTTTAAAGCTGCATTTTCTGGAATTATTACTGTCACAGGTGGTTGTACCTCATCTTCATTTTTAGCTGTTAAGTTTTTATCCACATTAGTAACAACTTCTTTATCAACTTTAACTTCTTCTCCATCAACTATTTTAGTTTCTGTGTATGTAAAAGTAAATGTTGTTGCTGGTACAGTAAATGTTTTACTATTACTATCATATTCTACATTGTTTGAAAGTGAAGTTGTATCAACATTTCCGTTTCCTTCATATTTAACTTCAACAGTTTTTTCTACATTATTAACAAAAAATATGTTTAAGTTGCTTTCAACTTTTTGAGCTTCTGAATCATCTAATAATTTTGTTGTCCCATCTTCTTTAATTTCATGCCACTCTTCAAAGTCAGTATCATATGTATAAATTGAAACTTTTAATTTAGATATATCTTCTCCTAAAGCTACTTTAACTTTCGCTTCATTAAGACCAGCAGTAGCAGCTACTGATGCAGTAATTGTCATATCTGTATCAAATCTTGTTGAACCGATTATATGAATGTTAGTCTTATACATTGATGTATCCTCTTTAATAATAACTTGTTCTTCTGTTGTTGCAAAACTAGCTGTAATTAGAAGCACGCTAAATAATACAAAAAATACTAACGTTTTCAATATTTTATTTTTCATTTTTTTCTATTTCCCCCAATCTTTAATTATTTAACTTTTGGATTTGAAATTGAAGTATATGTTCCTTTTGTCTTCTCTACTCCTGCTGCCGGAACATTAACTGTTACTGTTTTACCAGACACACTTGTCATTTCCACTGTACCAGCTACTTTTTCCCCATTAAGTAGGACAAATATCTTTACTTCATTTGCATCAGAGTCTGGAACATCTTCAACCTTATAAGTTACAACATCATTTTTCTTCCAATCAGCTTTAAGTGTTATATTTGATGTTATTGGTGTAGAAAAATCAAATATTTTACCATTTAAAAGCCATCCTAAGAATGTATATCCTGTTCTTGTTGTTTTCTTTGAAGTTGCTGTTTTTCCTTCTTCTATTGTTTGTTTTGCAACTGATGTTCCACCATTTGCATCAAATGTTACTGTATAAGTTTTTACAGTAGGTTGTTCTTCTTTTTCTTCAACCTTTTCCCATTTAGCTTTAAGTGTTATATCTTTCGTAACTTTGTTTGAAAAGTTATATTTTGTACTTCCTAAGTACCATCCTTTAAATGTATATCCTTTTTTTGTTGGAGCTTTTGGTTCAGTTGCTTTTTTACCTTCTTCAACAGTTTGTTTTGAAACTGAACTTCCTCCATCAGAATTAAATGTTACTGTATATTTTGTAACTTCATCTTCTTTTTCATCATTGTTGTCATCATCTACAACTATTTTTTTCCATTTAGCATCTAGTGTTAAATTACCTTCTATTTCTGTTTCGAAATTGAAGTATTTACCATTTAAGTACCATCCCAAGAATTCATATCCTTCTTTTGATGGATCAGCTGGTTTTGTTACTTTTTTGCCTTCTTCAATTTGTTGGCTAACAACTTCATTACCACCATTTGTATTAAAAGAAATTGTGTAAACTGCGTCTGTATTTTTAGTTACTAAAAATACTATAATTGCTATAGCAATTACGATTACGACTGAAACCACTGCTATTGTGATTTTTTTCTTATTATCCATTTTTTTCTCCCTTCTACTCATTTTTCTTACTTAAAAATATGATTAATATGTTAAAATATTAACTATTTTTTTAACCTCCTTCCTCCTTTGTTTTTAAAATATATAATTGTTCAAATACATTATATCCGTAAAGAAAAATCTTGTCAATAATTTTAGAAATAATTTATATTAGTATTTTTTACCAGATTTTTCAACAATATTTTTTTATCTATAACATAAAAAAATGGTAGAAAATTTCTACCATTTTTGTTATTTTTATCTATATTTTATTTAACTTTCCATCGTCTATTTGTAGCACTACATCTGACATTTCAGACACTTGGTTTGAATGAGTTACTACTATAACGCATTTATTAGATTTCTTTGCTAAATCTTTAAATATGTTTATAATCTCTTTTGCGTTTTTCTTATCTAAGTTTCCTGTTGGTTCATCTGCCAATATTAAATCAGTCTCTGATGCTAGGGCTCTCGCTATTGCAACCCTTTGTTGTTGTCCTCCTGATAATCTATTTACTCTTCTTTTCATTTCTTCTTCTGTTAGCCCTAAATCTTTTAATAGCTTAATCGCTGTTTGTTTTCTTTCTTTTTTATGACTTTTAGATATATCCATTCCAGTAATTACGTTTTCTATTCCATTCATATAGTTAATTAAGTTATAGCTTTGGAATACAAATGCAATTTTTCTTCTATATTTAGTATATCCTATCTTTTTTATCTCTTTATCTTGATATAAAATCTTACCGTCTTTTTGATTGTCTAGTGCACCCATTAAAGATAAAAGAGTTGTTTTTCCAGATCCGGAAGGTCCCACTATTGAGTACATAACATTTTTATTAAATTCATATGTTACATTGTCTAATATTTTTCTTGTATTATCATATCCATAAGATACGTTATCTAATTTTAAAACACATTCACTCATGTAAGCACCTCCTTATATACTACTCAAAATTTTTTTAGGTTTGTACCTAAATACTAAGATAGTTGGTGTTATTGAAGATATTAGAACGATTAATAATCCCATACCATATAATTGCATAATAACTTCAAAGTTTACTGATACATCTATTTCTGAAATAACTTCTGTATTTTGATGTTCCATTTCAAATCTTCCGCCGCCCATGTTAGGTTGATTTTTACTTTCTTCACTCAATGTACTAAGTTCTTTTTCAAGCAATACATCTCCTACTTTTTCTGATATAACATTTCCTGTAAATATGGAAAGTGTAAATGCTAGTATTGCAATTAATAGAACTTCTATTGCATATTGCAATACAATTTTGAATTTACTTTCTCCTAATGATAAAAGTATTCCTGTTTCATAAGTTCTTTCTTTTATCCATAACATTAAAATTAGCATTATTATTAAAGCACCCGCTATTGCAACTACTGCTACTAATATTGTTGCAAATGATGCAACATTTTCTAGTGGTTCTATCATTTGCTCATATTCTTCTGTATTTGCATCTAGTTTGAATTTTGTAAAATCTATATCTGTTGTTTCCGCAAATTCTAAAACCGAATCTACATTTGCTGGGTCATCTACTTTAAATACCACTTCATCTATTCCGTCACTTGAATTTGTAACACCTCTAAACATAGCATCTGAATCTTCTGTTTCTTCTGCTGCTTTTTCCTTTATTGAAAGTGCTGTATCATATTTAACATATAGTCTGTTATAATCTAATGAAACTCCCATACCACTAATATTAGAAGATGTTAAATTCTCTGCTTTATATATTCCAACTACTGTTAATTCAATTTTATCTCCATCATTAGAAGCTGTGATTTTAATTTTATCTCCAACTTTTATTTCATTAACCTCTGCTAAACTTTCCTCTATCATAACTGCATTTTCCGTTTCTAAGCTAGATGTGATTCCTTCCCCTTCTACTAACACATAGTCATTGCTTGAAAACTTCTCATCTAATGTATAATCTGATACGCCTATAACTGTTAAGTCTGGTGAAACAACGTTAGCCATATCTATATCAAAGTTAATATTAAGATTTAGTTGTTGACCTCCACCAAATCCACCTGGTCTTCCTTGCCCCATAGCTGCTTGATTTTTATTAAATTTATTTATTTTATTATTAGCATTACTAGCTTGATTTTTTGCATCATCTATTTGTTCTTGTGTTTTTTCTTCTGCATCTTTTATACTTTCTTCTGTTTCATCTGTAATTGCTTCAAAACTTGATGCATAAGCATTTGTATTTACTACATAGTTATATGATGTAATATGCTTATTTTCTAGCATTTGTGTAACCATATCTTCTGTTATTTCTTCATAAGTTATTGTTGCAAGACCTGCTCCTTTTTTATCACTTGAATTTTCACTACTCTTCATTTCTTCTCTTGCTGCTTTCATTGCAGCTTCACTGTCAAATGACAATGTGATTTGACTACCAAGTTTTTGTCTTGCTAAAACTTTGGCACTTTCGGTTGCATTTTGTATTGCAATACCTGTTAAAATTAAGTTTGCAATTGCTAAGAAAATTATGAACATTATTATTGTCCTTGAAACTCTTCTTGTAATTGCCATACATGCTCTTTTTAAAAAGCTCATTTCATTACCTCCGTAAATTTTATTTTGTTTAGGATACACTTTTTTTATGAACTAAGTATTTTAATTTTGTGAACTGTTTGTGAACTTTTAAGGTATTTATATTGACACAACAAAAAGATTGTATTCTCATACAATCTTTTTGTTTTTTATATTAACCATGCTTTTATTTTTTCTGGTAATATCTTTGAATTCTTGTTGATAAAATCTTGAATTTCTTCCCTCGTTATTCTTTTAATATTACCATTCTCCTTATACTGTGTATTATTATTAGAAAAAATATATAAAATATCATTTTTAGTTATATCTTCATACTCTTCTATATTAATGTTATGTTCTTTAACTTGCAAATAAGCTCTTTGACCATTTTTCTTATCAAATAGTACAAATTCATATTGTTTTGTACTTCTATGCTTTGTACTTATGTATATGCCGTAACCCTTTTCAATTTGTAAGTATAAACTGCATAGTTCTTCCAATAATTCTGGATTCATAGCACTCCAAAAATATTCCCATTTACTATTAATTTCTTTAATTGGGTAATAATTCTCGTGTATACTATTTGCTTTTTTATACATTTCATTGTACTTAATTTTTGAAAAATCAGTTACTATTTCTTTATATTTATTAAACCCTTTTACAGCTCCTCCTGAGTTCATATTATTAATAATGCATCCTAGAACTTTTTCTTCTGTTCCAACTTCATAAAAATCGCATTCCACATAATGCCAAATATCATTTTCCCAGAAGTCTTTTTTTTCTTTACTCCTTGCTTCATGATACTTTGTGTTGTTCTTAACTCTACAAATATAATATGTACTATTTCTTCTAGTCCATATTAAATCATTTTCTTTCATGCTATTAATAGCATTCATCGCTCTTTGGAATCCAATACTTCTATTTCCTAATGTTACTTCTTTATATTTTTTTATTACTGATTCGTCATAATAATCACCGTTCTATTCCCCAACCAGTTCCAATTATTTCATTTTCTTTGCAAAAATCGAAGACCTCTACTTGTCTTTGTACCCCTTCGTGTGTATGTATATTAAAAGCCCATATATTGATCTCTTCCATCATTAGCTCCTCATATATTATTTTATATTTACTTTTAATATATCACTACTATTAATTATTAAAGTGCTGTACAAGAATAGCACATCTGCATTCTCAAAATCTAGTTTGTCTTTCGCAAATTTAAAGTCCATATATCTTAAATCTACCATTATTATTTTGTTATAATATGGAGTTAAAAGTGGTGCTATACTACTTCCAAAAGAATCTCTAAATAGTATTAATGTACTGCCATCAGTTACACTTCTATTTTCTATTTCTATATACGAACTTGGTCCTGATAAAAATACATCATAAGAATCTAGGCTTGTTAGTTTTTCTGTATCATACATACTTCTTATTCCGTATTCCAAATGAGTTACAGATATTTTTTCATTATGATTATATAAATATGTTAAAACATCTGGTTCTAAATTCATCCCTGCTTTTGAATATGATGCACCATAAAATTTATCATATTGTTTTTGTGTATATGTTTGTGGTTTATATTCTTTCCCCATTGATGTAACTATTTCTTTAACTACATCAGTTAAGTTTTCTTGTTTCCAATGTATATCCGTTCTGTAATAATCATCAATATCTAAATTGTCAGTTATATTTATATACTTTCCATTTATTCTACTTGTTATTATATTATACATCTTGTTATAGTCTAATTTTAAATATTTTCCATGGAATAGAAACTTACTTTTATCTGGTATTATTGAATAATATACATTACTGTTATTACAATAATTATTTACTATATAATTTACCTTTTCAGTAAATTTAGTTGTTTGTTTTTCATCTAATGGATATGTTTTATCAAATATATTGTCTCCTACAACATATACATCATTGTTATCTATTTTATTTAATATTTTTCTGTTTATAAATGAATTTAAGTTTATTAATTTATTTCTAAGCCAAAATTGGTCTAATAAATAGTTGTCTAAGTTCTCTGTAAAATCTTCATCTATTTTAGTAGGAAATTGTGCTAATTTTCTTCTTTCAAATGTAGATAGAAGATTATCTTTTGCAAATATACTAATTAAACAAAATCCAAATATAATACAGATAAAAATTATAGCAATTATCTTATTTTTCATAATCTTTACCTCACATTTTAAAATCTAAAATAAATAAATGGATTGAAAGAATTTGATATTAAAGCAGCTGAACAGATTATTAATAATCCAATATATATTACTGCTTCTAAAACACTTAACACCACATTCTTACTCTCAGCTAATTTATTTAATAAATTCTTAACTACTGGTGTTGAACAAACTATACCTATTATTAATATAACTATATAGTTTTTCAAATAGTACCAAGTTTCAAAATTCATGAAATCTAGTCCATTTAATCCAAACACACTCTTTAAGAATATTCCTATTTGTCCCATATCTTCTACACTAAAAATCACAAAACTAATTAACACTAAAAGTATTGTGTATAGATGTGAGAAAAATCCATTTTTTAAATGTTTTAGTAAAAATACTTTTTCTATTACTAAGAATACAAAGAAGTATACTCCCCATAAAATAAAGTTCCAATTAGCTCCATGCCAAAATCCTGTTAAAGACCATACAACAAGTATATTTAAAATCTGTCTTTTCAAGCCTTTTCTATTTCCACCAAGCGGAATATATACATAGTCTCTGAAAAAGCTAGAAAGTGACATATGCCATCTTCTCCAAAAGTCTGTAATACTACTTGCTATTAATGGATAATTAAAGTTTTCTTTTATATGGAATCCAAAGAATAGTCCAAGTCCTATTGCCATATCACTGTAACCTGAGAAGTCAAAATATATTTGTAGTGTAAATCCTATTGCTTGAAGTATGTATGTCATTACACTCTTACTTGCTACGGCTCCAAGGATTGAACACATCTCTCCTATTACATTTGCAATTAAAACTTTTTTAGATAAACCTATTATAAATCGTCTAACACCTTGTGCAAAGTTATCAAATGATTCAGTTCTATGTTCTACTTCTTCATTTATATCTGCATATCTAACTATCGGTCCTGCTATAAGTTGAGGGAAAAATGTAATATACATTCCATAGTTTACAAGTTTCTTTTGAGGCGCAATATCTCCCCTATATACATCTATTAAATAACTTACGTTTTGGAATGTAAAGAAACTTATTCCAAGTGGTAAGATTATAGATAGATATTTTATATTTATATTAAGCAAATTGTTGAAATTTTCTATAAAAAAATTACTATATTTATAGTAACCTAAAACAGCGAAATTCACTACAATTCCTAATATTAAAATTTTCTTTTTATTATTTTCGCTCTTGCCTATTATCAATCCTAGGAAGTAGTTTAATACGCAAGCTAAAACTAATACGGGGTTTTGTTCCCCGTAAAAGTAAAATATTAAACTACTTACTAGTAAGCTCACATTTCTATATTTTTTTGGTGTTATGAAATAGGCTAAAATTACAAGCGGTAAAAAATAATACAAAAACGTAATACTTGAAAATAACATTATAAGTTATTGAAGTTAGCTTCTAATTTTGGTGCTAAATGTTCAGCTACTGGTGTAGCTTCTGCATCGCTCATAATTAGAACAACTAAATCTCCTTTACTTTCAACAACTACATTGCTTGCTGTAACACAAATCCATTTTCTTGGATTAGCGCTATCTTTAATTTTAGCTACTGCTGCATCAGCATCTTTTGCATCATTTAATCTAACTAAAACTACTGAATGTGGTATTGATCCTATCATAGGTTCACTTACTAATGCTTCTTTAAAAGAAACTTCTGATGTTCCTAAATAGTATTCAGCGCTTTCAGCGTCAACTGGCATTTGCCCTAACATTGGAAGATTTTCTGCTGGAATTCCTTCATATAATTTTGCCATTATTTCTTCTAATGTTCCTTCCACATTTGCTTCTGTTTTAGGTTTTAAAAATACTACCGCACATACTGCAACTGCTAATACTGCAACTACGGCTACTATTGTCCATATTAGTTTTTTAGACATAATTTATCCCTCCTTATGATTTTATATATATCATATCTTAGGGAATTAAGCAATAGGAAATAAGAAATACCCCCTAGAATTATCTAGGGGGCTTTTTTAATCTGTGTCAGTCGCCTGCATTGCGCCGGTATTCTGCTATAAGCTCGTATTTGTTGTCTTCAACTACTTCAAGCACCATATCAACTTCATTGTGTTGAAGCGAATGACCATACTTGATGCTTACAGGATTCAGCCATACCTGAGCTACACGGATACCATTCCGAGTAATATGACAGTGAGCCGGCTCTCTCTTACAATCGTCTTTCCTGATGTCAACTTCACACTGCAAATTGTGATTGATTCTGATTTTCATGCTGTTTCTCCTTTTACAGATTTATTTGCAAAAAATTGCTATTACATAGTTTATCATAAAAGCAGAAATTTGTCAACTTTATGTAAATTGTTGTTTATTTTCCATCTGTTAACCTATCATTATTAAAGAAATCTCTTTTATTAAATCCAGCCATCATAAATCTTAAACTTGCTTTTCCATTTGTTAACCAGTTAAATCTTACATTATTTTTATCGTTAGATATAATTTTAGAAACTAAAAATTCTGCAATTACATCCGGATAATCTCCTAATATGTTATATACTTTTTTAGTTTTTTCTGGTAATTCAAAAGCATCATTTCCCATAGAGTGAGTTATAAAGTCTGTAATCATTATACCTGGTGATAAAAGACCTATTTTAATTGGTAATGCTTTTTCATCCACTTCTTTTGCTAATGCTTTAAAGAAGTATGTTAAGCCTCTTTTACTTGTTCCATAAACAGAAAGTCCAAGCATCATAGCATCATTACTTCCATATCCTTCTATACCATAGATTTGTCCATAGCCTTGTTTAATCATTTGATTCATTGCAATTTTAGAACCTATAACAGCACTTTTTAAATCTATATCTATTAATCTGTTAATTGAGCTACTTTCAACTTCCCATATTGGTACATTTGGCTGATTTACTCCTGCATTATTAATCCATACATCTACACCAGAAAATGTTTCTACTGCTTTGTTCATTAAGTTTTGTAAATCTCCTTCACTTGTAACATCACATACTACTGATATTACTTTTCCAGAACCTACTACACTCTCTTCTAATTTTACTTTTGATTCTTCTAGCTTATCTTTCATAATGTCTGATAACACTACATTGTATCCATTCTTTCTAAAACATTTTGCAAGTTCATATCCTAATCCTCTCGCTGAACCTGTTATTACTACTGTTTTCATTTGTATCACTCTCCTATTTTATTTATAGTTATTATATATCATTGTGGTGGGGTTAGCAATATTTTATTTTGGAAATTTTCTTAGTAATTAAAAAAGCCCTACAGGGCTTTTTTACATTATTTTACTTGAATAAAATTCATATATATCTTCATCTTTTATCTTTTTATTACTTCGTTCAAATTTTAAGCACCCATTTCTAGCATTAATCCACGGTGCTTCTCTATGCGTCATTTTTTCTAATTCTTCTCCCGTATATTTTCCATAAGTTTCTATTATTAAGTTTAATATTTTTATTGTTTTTTCATCTATTGGTTTTGATTTATACTCGAAAATTTTATTTTCATTATAAGCATAGTATAAATCCGGGCACACAGGACCATGAACCCATGCTTCTATTTTATTTTTAAATAGCCTATTATTAATATCTTTTATACTTCCATTATTTTTAACTAAATACCATGAATATGCATAGTAAACCATTTTTTGTAATTTTTTATGATTTATTAGGACCCCACTTTGTACAAAATATTTTGCAATATCTAAAACACTATATTCCATTGTATTAACACCTTCCTTCAAATAAAAAATTTAAAAATTCCACACCATATTCTGTAATACAATAGTTCTTGTCATCTTCTGTATCTATAATCTTATTTCTTGATAAGAATTGAATAATTGCTCTAATCTCAATTTCAAAATTAATCTTAACCTTTTCATTTTCAAATGTATCTTTTAATACTTTTTTCAACTCATCTTGTTCAAATAAATTTCGCATTTTATATTTACCATACATATATATTAATATTATATTGGTAGTTTTAGCAATATGTTCTTTAATATTTATAAATTGATTTTTCTTTATAATTTTATCTTTTTCTTTTAGTTGTTCTTCCAATTCGTATATTAAATTCTCATTAGTTTTTTGATTTTTATACGTTGAATTGTTTTCTGTCATTTTATCTTTTATTTTTTC
>JAZSPC010000042.1:0-12744 GCA_045537285.1 Clostridia bacterium | reverse complement strand
TAAATTCTTTTAGTTTTAAAATTATTTGTTCATCAGTCTTTTCAATTAGTAATTTTTGATATATTTTTTGTGTTTGTAAATCAATGTAATTGCTTTCGTCCGTAGCAACTTGAGACAATCTATCCATTGTTTCAATTATGTTTGGATTAAATTCCTCTTTTATGTACGGAATAACGATATTACGGATTTTATTTCTTGTATAATCATTTTCAAAATTTGTTTTATCTATTCTTGGATTTAAATTATTTGTTTTACAATATTCTTCTATCTCTTCTCTTGAACTATTTATTAAAGGTCTAATTAAATTGTCCCTTTTTACTTCTATTCCTTTTAATCCAGCTGTTCCACTTCCTCTTATAATATTCATTAAAACAGTTTCTGCATTATCATTTGCAGTATGTGCTGTTGCTATTTTATTTGATTTTGTTTTTTCTAAAATTTCATTAAAAAATTCATATCTAGCATTTCTTCCTGCTTCTTCTGTTCCAATCTTTTCTTGTCTTGCTATTTTTTCTACTTCAATTCTTTTTATAAAACATTCTATATTATATTTTTTGCAAAATTCTAAAACATACTCTTCATCTTGTACAGCTTCTTCTCTAATCATATGGTTTACATGGCATACAACCATTTTAAAATTAATAGCTTTTTCATTTTTTATTTCCAAAAGCACATTTAAAAGAGTAATTGAATCTGGTCCACCAGAAACTCCAATTACTAATTTATCTCCGTCTTCTATTAAATTATATTTATTTATTATATCTAAAACTTTTTCTTTCATAGCTTGTATTATACCATTTTCTTAGACTTTCGTCAAATCAAGTATTTGCAATTTAAACTTTAATATGATATAATTGATTGTATGGACGCATTGCGTCTAAATTTTATTGGGGAAATTCCCTAAGGAGGAGCAACTAATATGTTGCATATCACAGCAAGTACCAAAACACTACTTAGCGAAACCGACTCTGCCATCACCTTTGTTTCTCAGGTTGTAGACTATCTGCGTGCTATAACACCTGAAAAAGAGTACGTAAATCATATTGCTACTCTTATTCGGTCTGTTCCGGAGTACAAGGTCATAGCAAGAGATGCTGCTGACGCAAAACAACTTTTGCGAAAAGTATGTACTCAGGAGGTATCTATTTACGATGCTCTTAAATTTTTCGAAGATGCACTTCGGGAGCTTCGTGCCCTTGCAAGTGCACTTGGTACAATGCGATTTCCCTTTTCATAAATTTTCTTAAATTTATGAAAACTAATCCCACACATTTAGTGTGGGATTTTCTTTTTATCTATTTTTATCAATATTAACGAATTTAGTATAATTTCCAAGCCATAATAGCTCTACTGTTCCAGTTGAACCTGCTCTGTGCTTTGCCATAATTACTTCTGCTACATTTTTCTTTTCGCTGTCTTCGTTATAATAATCATCTCTATATAAGAACATTACTATATCGGCATCTTGTTCAATAGCTCCTGATTCACGAAGGTCAGAAAGCATTGGTCTATGGTCTGGTCTTTGTTCTACTGCTCTTGATAATTGTGATAGCGCAATTACAGGAACATCAATTTCTTTTGCAAGTATTTTTAAAGATCTACTTATTTCAGAGATTTCCTGCTCACGGCTACCATTTCTTTTATTACTTCCTTGAATTAATTGCAAGTAGTCTATTACTACTAAGCCTATATTTTTTTCTAGTTTTAATTTTCTACATTTAGCTCTTATTTCCATTACAGAAATACCTGGTGTATCGTCTATGTATATTTCAGATTCTGATAGTGGTCCTAAGCTACTGGCAAGTTTACCCCAGTCTTGTTCGTCAAGTTTACCTGTTCTTACTTTATTGCTATCTACCATTGCTTCACTACATAAAATTCTGTTTACCATTTGCTCCTTAGACATTTCTAAGCTAAATATTGCAACTGGTGTCTTTGCTCTTACGGCTGCATTGGTTGCTATATTTAACGCAAATGCTGATTTACCCATTGCAGGACGCGCCGCAATTAATATTAGTTCTGAACCATGTAAACCTGCTGTTTTATAGTCTAAGTCTACAAATCCTGTTGGTACACCTGTTATATGTTGTTTTTGATTATATAATTGTTCTATTTGCGCAAATGTTTCTACTAATATATCTTTTATAGGTGTATAACCTTTTTGATTCTTAGATTGCATTATATCAAAAATCTTCTTTTCTGCACTATCCATTATATTTTCAACTTCTTCTGTTGGGTCATATCCTAATGTTATAATTTCATTTGCAGTTTTTATAAGGCTTCTTAATATTGCTTTTTCTTCTACAATTTTTATGTATTTATCAACATTTGCAGTTGTTGGAACCTTTTCAGGAAGTTCTGCTAAATATTCTAGTCCACCAATAGAATCAAATTTCCCCATAGATGTCAATTCTGATTTTAATGTAATTATATCTATTGGTTCTGCTCTATTATATAGGCTTAAAATTGCTGTATATATTGTTTTATTATCTTCTCTGTAAAAATCTTCTGGTTTTAAAACTTCTATCGCAGCAATTACAGCATCTTTATCTGTAAGCATACTCCCTAAAACCGCTTGTTCCGCTTCTATATCACTTGGTGGTATTTTTCCTATTTCCATTTTATTACCCCACTATATCTATTTTTAATTTTCCTATTATTCCTTCGTATAGTTTTATTTCTATATTAAATACTCCTGTTTCTTTTATAGAGTCTTTTAATAAGATTTTCTTTTTATCTATTTCAATACCATGCCCGTTTTTAAGTTCTGTTGCAATTTCTTTTGATGTTATTGAACCAAATATTTTTCCATTTTCACCAGCTTTTACTTTTACTTTTAATCTTACTTTTGTTAATTTTTCTTGTATACTTAAAGCATTTTGTTTTTCTTGGTCTTTTTTAAAGTTCGCTGAATCTTTTCTTCCTTGTAGCTCACTCATGTTTTGAGCATTTGCTTCCACCGCTAACTTTCTAGGTAATAAAAAGTTTCTTGCATATCCATCATTTGCATTTATTATTTCGTCTTTTTTGCCTACTCCTTTGATGTCCTGAGTTAAAATAACTTTCATCTGGATTCCTCCTTTTATTTTTATGCTATCTCACTAAAATATTCGTTTATTCTAATAATTAACTCTTGTTTAGCTTCTTCTAATGTCATACCTTCTAACTGAGCTCCTGCGACAGTTATGTGACCTCCACCGCCCAATTTTTCTAATATGATTTGTACATTTATATCTCCAATTGAACGTCCACTTACAAATATTTTATCTCCTACTTTTGTTAAAACAAATGATGCATTTATATCACTGATTGTAAGTAATTCATCTGCCGCTTTTGCACATATTAAGTTTGCATTTCTATCTTCTTTATCGTAAATTGATATTCCTATTGTGTCATTTACTATTTCTGCATTTTTTACAATGTCTGCTATTTCGTTATAGTTCTTCAAGTCACTTTGGAACCATTTCTTAACTCTTAATATGTCTACACCTTTTTTTCTTAAAAACGCTGCTGCTTCAAAAGTTCTTACACCTGTTTTAAATGTAAAATTTTTTGTATCAGTCATTATTCCAGCATACAATCCTTCTGCTTCTAAACTTGTTAATTCAACATGTGTTTCTGCATATTGCAAAATTTCTGTTACAAGCTCTGCCGCAGATGAAGCATATACTTCATGGAATGTTAATATTGCTTTTTCTATAAACTCTGGACTTTTTCTATGGTGGTCTATTACTACTATTTTGCTTGTTTCTTCTAATAATTCTGGTATTTCTACATAGTTGTTCTTATGAGTATCTACTACCACTAAAAGAGTATCTTGTGTAATTTCATTTAAGGCTTCTACTTTATTTAAAAACGCTTCTTGGTATTCCTCATTTTCTTTTAGCGTTTCTATATATTGTTCTAATGATACTCCTGTGTTGTTGTTCACTATATATGCATCTTTCCCTAAACTTTTAGCAAGTCTGTATATTCCTAAACCGGAACCCAAACTATCTATATCTGGATTTACATGCCCCATTACAATTACTTTTTCAGATTCTTCTATTAATTGTTCTAATGCTCTTGCAACAGTTCTAGCTTTTACCCTTGTTCTTTTTTCTACTTCCAAAGTTTTTCCACCAAAGAAAGTATATTTATCATTTTCTCTTGTAACAGCTTGGTCTCCACCACGTCCTAATACTAAATCCATTGCTGTTTGTGCTGATTTATATTTTTCTAAAATTGTTTCTCCTTCATTAGATATTGCTATACTTAAAGTTACTGTTACTGTTTCATCTGTATCTATTTCTTTTACTTCATCTAAAATATCAAATTTTTCTTGTTTAATATTTTCTAAATCCTGTTGTTCTATAAGATAAGCATATGTTTTTCTATCTGACTTTACTATTGCGCCATTAAACTTAAAAGCCCAGTCAAAAATTTTCTTTTCTACTTCTGCTAGTATAAATGCTTTTTTATCTTCTGGTAAAAGCTCTATCATTTCGTCATAGTTGTCTATCATTATAAATCCAACACAAGTTTCTTCATCTTTTAGCTTTTTCTCCATTTTTAGAAGTTCTGTGTTATCCACAAAGTATAAAGTCATCATGTAGTCACTTTTTTTCTTTTTAGATTTTACATATTCTCCTAAAACTTTATATGTGTTTTTTCCAATTTCAACTTCTTTTTCTATTGAGCATTTTGCTCCTTCTTTATTTAATTTGCTTTCTAAAATATCTAATTTTATTTCTTTTGCAAGATTTTTTAATGTACTAGTTATATCTGTGTTTGCAAATTCACTTACTACTTTTGAACTTTTCCAAATCACATTTCCATCTGTTTCCATTATTATTAATGGGAATGGTGAATTTACAAGTGAGTTCTTTATTGTTGAATCTACATTAAATGTTACATCTTGTATATGTTTTGATATCTCATCTATTCTCTTACTATTTGTCCATAATGAATAAATTACTATTAATGCATATATACAAATTGAAGGTACAATAAGCGTATTGTCCTTTAAACATAGCATTATTAGTAATATAGCTATAATTACTAAATATATTTTTGTTTTTGAAACTAAGTTTATAAAACTTTTATCTTTCTTAGGCATAAAATCCCCCTTTTATAACATATATATTGTACTCCAAATCAGGCACTTTTGTCAAGGTTTGGTGCAAATGTGTAATACTTGATTTTAAGATAAAAAAATTGCACCTTAAAATTAAAACATATCTCTGTTTTTAGAGATATGTTTCGAGATGCATTTTTCAAAACCATTTTTGTCGACACGCCACACTCTGTGGTATCGCTTCATATATTATTATAATAATTATTTTCTAAAAAGTCAATATTTTTGTTTAATTTTGTTGACTTTTAAACAATGTTAATATATAATCTCTCTCATAAGAAGAGAGAAGCAGAGTGTGACGTGTTGCCTATACTACATAGTAGAGGAGGTGATGCGTATGTTATTAGAAGAAGTATGTCTTTTATATGTTTACATCCTTTTTGTTTACTTAACCCTAGTAACCTTTGTCGCACTTACCTTATTTATAACATTAATTGTTGTAATAAGTAAAAAAGACAAAAAAAGAACATCTCTGCATGGTCGTTAGAGATGTACTTTAATTAATATAACATTTGCGACACGCCACATTTCTGTGGTATCTCTTCTTCTATTTTTATTATAATAGAATTTTTATTAAAAGTCAATATTTATTTTGTTTTATTATTTAAATCATACAAAAGAAGAGTAGTTACCTACTCTTTTTTGCTTTTAGCAAATAGCTAAAATGGATGAAAATCTTAATCTTCCACTACATACAGTTCTTTGTACTCTTCAAATTCTTCATGTGTCATTCCAATAGGAATATTTGAATCTTTGGTAGGATACTTATATACCGGATTAGCCTCTTCGTTTGTAGCATCTTTTGCTTCATACAAGCGAACAATAGATACATGAAATCCCGCATTACATTCTTTATTGTATATGCTATCCATTCCTATTGGACCTTCGAGAATTTCAAAAGCAACCACTTTTCCAAGATACTCTTTCGGTATCTGCCTGATAACCTCACCTACATCAGGCTTGAAGAAGCCATAGTAGCACCAGCGATGAAGCATTTTTACATCTGCCAGAACTGATAACTTGCTAAAATCAACCGGTTCTGCCAAATCTTCTGGTTTGGTCATCCAGGTATATGCTACACCAGTTATCTCTTTCTCTGACAAATTACGCAAATAACTTTTGGGAGCCTTACCTACAATAGGTTTAATATTGGCATACCATTTTGCGATTTCTTCTTTGCTCATTTTTGGAATTTCAATTTTCCGTTCCATAAAAACCTCCTTGCAATTGCAATGTTGTTTTGATACTAATATTCTTATGAATATTGCATATGTATTATATCATATTTTACATAATATCGCAAGTTATATAAAGAAAAAGGACCGTTTGGTCCTTTTTGCTTTTATCCTACTAAATTAGTTTCTGTAACTTCTGAATTATCTTCTGATGTTTCTTCTGTTTCAGTATTTATTTTAGTATTTTTATATTTGTTTAATCCTGTTCCAGCTGGGATTAGCTTACCTATAATAACATTTTCTTTTAATCCTATTAATGGGTCTACTTTTCCTTTTATAGCTGCATCTGTTAAAACTCTTGTTGTTTCTTGGAATGATGCTGCTGATAAGAAGCTTTCTGTTGCAAGTGCTGCTTTTGTAATACCAAGAAGTGCACGTTTTCCTGTTGCTGGTCTCTTTCCTTCTGCTTCTGCTTTTGCATTTTGTTCTTCAAAATCATAAACATCTACCATTGAACCTGGGAATAAATCAGTATCTCCTGGATCAAATACTTTTACTTTTTTAAGCATTTGTCTACCAATTACCTCGATGTGTTTATCGTTAATATCAACACCTTGGTTTCTATAAACTTTTTGAACTTCTGTAATTAAGTAGTTGTATACTCCGTCTGGTCCGTTTATTACTAATATTTCATTTGGATTTACAGAACCTTCTGTGATTTGTTCACCAGCTCCTATAACATCTCCATCTTTAACATGTAATTTTGAACCAAATGGTATTGTATATGTTTTAGAATCATCTTTTGAAGTAACTATTACTTCTTTTTTCTTCTTATCTTCTTTAACTTTTACTTTACCTGCTATTTCAGAAATGATAGCCATTCCCTTTGGTTTTCTAGCTTCGAATAACTCTTCAACCCTTGGAAGACCTTGTGTAATATCTCCACCAGCTACACCACCTTCGTGGAAAGTTCTCATTGTAAGCTGTGTACCAGGTTCACCAATTGATTGAGCAGCTATAATACCTACTGGTTCGCCAATTGTTACTTCTTCACCTGTTGCTAGACCTTTACCATAACATTTGCTACAAACACCATGTTTTGTTCTACAACATAATGATGAACGTACTTTTAATTCTTGAACTCCTGTTTTTACTATTTTTTCTGCCAAATCGCTTGTTATCATTGTTTCTGTATCGCAGATTAATTCATTTGTATTAGGATCGTTGAAGTTTTCTAATAAGTATCTTCCTATTAATCTTTCTTCTAATGTTTCTAATACTTGATTTCCATCTTTAATATCTCTAACTATGATTCCTTCATGAGTTCCACAATCATGTTCTCTTACTATAATATCTTGGCTTACGTCTACTAATCTTCTTGTTAAGTAACCTGAATCGGCTGTTCTTAAAGCTGTATCTGCTAGACCTTTTCTTCCACCGTGTGATGAAATGAAGTATTCTAATGGGTCAAGACCTTCTCTAAAGTTTGCCTTGATAGGTATTTCAACAGCTTTACCTTGTGTATCGGCCATAAGTCCTCTCATACCAGCAATTTGTCTTAACTGATTAATATTTCCTCTGGCTCCTGATTTAGCCATCATGAATATTGGGTTCATATCGTCAAAGTTTGCTTCCATTGCTTTTGTAACTTCTTTTGTCGCTGCGTCCCAAACTTTGATTGTTTCTGCGTATCTTTCATCGTTAGTTATTAAACCACGTTTATACTTTTTAGCTATATCTTCAACTTTTTTATCTGCTTCTGCTAAAATGTCCCATTTCTCTTTTGGAGATGTTACGTCAGCAGCACTAACTGTGATAGCACCTTTGGTTGAATATTTGAAACCTGTTGCTTTGATATAGTCTAAAACTTCTGCTGCTTCACTTAATCCATGTTTTTCGATACATTTAGCAACTATTTTTCCTAAATTTTTCTTAATAACTGGGAAGCTTATTTCTAAATCAAAAGCATGTTCTGGGTCTGTTCTGTCAACAAATCCTAAATCTTGTGGAATTCCTTGGTTGTAGATTACTCTACCAACTGTTGTTTCCACTTTTTTAGATTTCATTTCGCCATCTATTTCTTTGTACATTCTAATATATATTTTAGCATGTAATCCCAAATCACCATTTTGATATGCAAGAAGTGCTTCTTCAACATCTTTGAAGTATGTTCCTTCTCCTGGTTCCCCTGGTTCTTCCATTGTTAAGTAGTAGCTTCCTAAAATCATATCTTGTGTAGGAACTGTAACTGGTTTACCATCTTGTGGTTTTAATAGGTTATTTACAGAAAGCATTAAATATCTTGCTTCTGCTTGTGCTTCTGGTGATAATGGTACGTGTATAGCCATTTGGTCACCGTCGAAGTCAGCATTGAATGCTGTACAAACTAATGGGTGAAGTTTTATTGCTCTACCTTCTACTAATACTGGTTCAAACGCTTGAATACCTAATCTATGTAGTGTTGGAGCACGGTTTAACATTACAGGGTGGTCTTTTATAACCTCTTCTAATATATCCCATACTTCTGGTCTTAATCTTTCAACCATTCTTTTTGCGTTTTTAATATTATGTGCTATTCCACGGCCTACTAATTCTTTCATAACAAATGGTTTGAATAATTCAACAGCCATTTCTTTTGGAACACCACATTGGTAAATTTTAAGTTCTGGTCCAACAACGATAACTGAACGTCCAGAATAGTCAACCCTTTTTCCTAAAAGGTTTTGTCTAAATCTACCTTGTTTTCCTTTTAACATATCTGATAATGATTTTAATGGTCTATTTCCAGCACCTGTTACTGGTCTTCCACGTCTTCCATTATCTATTAAGGCATCAACAGATTCTTGTAACATTCTTTTTTCGTTTCTTACAATTATTTCTGGTGCACCTAATTCTAATAGTCTTTTTAATCTGTTATTTCTGTTTATAACTCTTCTGTATAAATCATTTAAGTCTGATGTTGCAAATCTACCACCATCCAATTGAACCATTGGTCTTAATTCTGGTGGAATAACTGGTACAACATTCATTATCATCCATTCTGGTCTATTTCCAGATAACCTGAATGATTCTATTGTATCTAATCTCTTAGATATTTTTAATTTCTTTTGCTCACTTGCTTTTTCAATTTCTTTCTTTAATGATGCAGATAATTTTTCTAAATCAACTTCTCTTAAAAGTTTTTCTAGTGCTTCTGCTCCCATTTCTGCTTTAAAAGAACCTTTACCATATTTTTCAACAGCTTCACCATATTCTTTTTCTGTTAATACTTGGCATTTTTGAAGTCCTGATGTTCCTTTATCTGTAACAACATAAGATGCAAAGTAAATAACTTTTTCAAGATTTCTTGGAGAGATATCTAATATTAAAGCTACTCTACTTGGTATTCCTTTGAAATACCAAATATGAGCTACTGGTGCTGCAAGCTCGATATGTCCCATTCTTTCTCTTCTTACTTTTGCTTTTGTTACTTCAACACCACATCTATCACAGATGATTCCTTTATATCTTACTCTTTTATATTTACCACAATGACATTCCCAGTCTTTTGTTGGTCCAAATATTCTTTCGCAGAATAATCCATCTTTTTCTGGTTTTAAAGTTCTATAATTTATAGTTTCTGGTTTCTTAACTTCACCTTTTGACCACATTCTTATAGTCTCATCAGAAGCTAAACCAATTTTAATTTTCTCGAAAATTTCTAGTTCGTCCAATTTTTTTCCTCCCTTTATTCTTTTTAAGGTTTAGGTTTAATATTTCGGGGCGACAGATGGTCGCCCCATACCATCTTATTTAATACACTTCCAAACTCAAATTTACACAGCTCGAACAATTCTATTTTGCTATTCTTGTTTGTTCTATGTATTTGCTATTCAATTAATAGATTATTTATCTTCTTCTGATAAATCTTCGTCATTGTATATATTGTCTGCTGCTAAATCTGAATCGAATAACTCTTCTTCATCATCTAACAACTCATCTGTGTCTAGTAAATCTTCTTCTAGATCTTCTTCAATATATGCGCCTTCTAATTCATCATTTTCTATAACATTTTCTTCTTCTAATGATACTTTTTCTTTTTCTAAATTAAAATCAATTCCATCTTCGATGTTTTCTTTTAATTCAAGTTCTTTATCATCTTCTGAATATAGTTTTACATCTAATCCCAAGCTTTGTAATTCTTTTATTAAAACTTTAAAGCTTTCTGGAACTCCTGGTTCTGGTACGTTTTCACCTTTAACGATTGCTTCGTAAGTTTTTACTCTTCCTACAACATCGTCTGATTTTACTGTTAAGATTTCTTGTAGTGTATGTGCTGCACCATAAGCTTCTAATGCCCAAACTTCCATTTCTCCGAAACGTTGTCCACCGAATTGTGCTTTACCACCAAGAGGTTGTTGTGTTACTAATGAGTATGGTCCAGTTGAACGAGCATGTATTTTATCATCAACTAAGTGGTGAAGTTTTAACATATACATTACACCAACTGTAACTGGTTTATCAAATTTTTCACCAGTTCTTCCATCATATAGTACTGATTTACCATCTGGTGTACGTCCTACTTTTTCTAGTAGTTCAGCAATTTCTTCTTCGCTTGCACCGTCAAATACTGGTGTTGCTATTTTCCATCCAAGTTCACGAACTGCTGCACCTAAATGTACTTCCAAAACTTGCCCTAAGTTCATACGAGAAGGAACACCTAATGGGTTTAATACAACATCTACTGGTGTACCATCTGGTAAGAATGGCATATCTTCTTCTGGAAGTATTCTTGAAACAACACCCTTATTTCCGTGACGTCCAGACATTTTATCTCCGACTGATATTTTCCTTTTTTGAGCGATGTAACATCTAATAACTTGATTTACACCTGGTGCTAATTCATCTGAATTATCCCTAGTAAATATTTTTACATCTACTATTGTTCCAGCTTCTCCATGAGGCACTCTTAATGATGTGTCTCTAACTTCTCTTGCTTTTTCACCAAAGATAGCTCTTAATAATCTTTCTTCTGCTGTAAGTTCTGTTTCTCCTTTTGGTGTTACTTTACCAACTAAGATATCACCAGGTCTTACTTCTGCACCTATTCTGATTATTCCGTTTTCATCTAAGTCTTTTAAGCTGTCTTCACCAACATTTGGTATATCTCTTGTTATTTCTTCTGGTCCTAATTTTGTATCTCTACATTCACAATCATATTCTTCAATATGAATTGATGTATATACGTCATCCTTTACTAATCTTTCACTAATTAAAACGGCGTCTTCGTAGTTATAACCTTCCCAAGTTGCAAATGCAATTAATACGTTTCTTCCTAATGCCATTTCACCTTTATCTGTTGAAGGTCCATCTGCTATAACATCTCCCGCTTTAACTTTTTCGCCTTTTACAACGATTGGTCTTTGATTTATACATGTACCACCATTTGTTCTTTTGAACTTACGTAGTCTATATGTTTTTAAACCTTTTTTGTTTTTAATTATAATTTCGTCTGCTGTAACTTTTTCAACTGTTCCGTCTTCCTCAGCTACAACAACTATTCCAGAGTCTTTTGCTGCTCTATATTCCATACCTGTTCCAACCATTGGTGAATCTGTTTTTAATAGTGGAACTGCTTGACGTTGCATGTTTGCACCCATTAATGCACGGTGAGCATCATCATGTTCTAAGAATGGTATCATTGCTGCACCAACTGAAACTAATTGTTGTGGTGAAACATCAACATAGTCTACATCTTCTGGTCCAACTTCTGCAATTTCTTCTGCAATTCTTACTTTTATTTTTTTATTTACAAATTTACCATCTTTATCAACTGGTTCTGATGCCTTTGCTATAACAAAGTTTTCTTCAACATCAGCTGGCATGTATTCAACTATATCTGTTAATTTGTGTGTTTTCTTATCAACTTTTCTATATGGTGTTTCTATAAATCCATATTCGTTAATAATTGCAAATGATGATATTGCTGATATAAGTCCAATGTTTGGTCCTTCTGGTGATTCTATTGGACATAATCTACCATAGTGAGTAAAGTGAACGTCTCTTACTTCGAAACCTGCTCTCTCTCTTGTTAAACCACCAGGTCCTAATGCTGAAATTCTTCTTTTATGTGTTAATTCTGATAATGGGTTTGTTTGATCCATGAATTGTGATAATTGTGAGCTTCCGAAGAATTCTCTAATTGATGATGTTATTGGTTTTGTATTGATTAATGTTTGTGGAGTTACTACGTCTAAGTCTTGAATTGTCATTCTTTCTCTTACAACTCTTTCTAATCTTGTTAAACCAATTCTAAATTGATTTTGTAATAACTCACCAACACATCTAATACGTCTGTTTCCTAAATGGTCAATATCGTCTACTTTTCCTAATCCATGTTGTAAGTTTAATAAGTAGTTTATTGAAGCTATCATATCTTCAACTACAATATGTTTTGGAACTAATTCATCATAT
>JAZSPC010000009.1:0-7262 GCA_045537285.1 Clostridia bacterium | reverse complement strand
TAGAAGATGAAACTAAAATAAATGATTTAGAAAATATATTAGAATTAATAGATAGTAAACAAAGAGAAATAAATGAACAAACAATAAATTTACATACTTTAAGAGTAGATAACAATAATGTTATTCCTAAATTGGAAAGATTAGTAAATATAGAAGAAGAGCTAGAAAGTTTAAAAGAAACAAAATTAGAACTAGAAGAAAAAAGAGATAACATTAAAAGAACTATTCAATATTTAGAAATAGCATATAACAAAATGAAAGAACAAATAACTCCAAAATTTACAGAAGAGCTTTCAAATGTAATGAAAAAAATATCTAACGGAAAATACAAGAATGTAAGAATAAATACTAATGGTGAAATTATAGTAGAAGAAAACACAGGAGATTACATAACAGCAGAAAATTTAAGTATAGGTACAATAGACCAGTTGTATTTATCACTAAGACTTGCAACAATAAAAGAAATAAGCAAAGAAAATATGCCAATAATATTAGATGAAGCATTTGCATACTATGATGAAGAAAGATTAGAAAATATATTAAAATATCTTGCAAATGATTACGAGGGAAAACAAATAATAATATTCACATGCACAGATAGAGAAAAAGAAATACTAACAAAATTAAATGTTAATTATAATTTAATACAGTTATAGCTTGAAAAAAATGAAAATCTATTGTATAATTTACAATAGATTTTTTATTAGGAGAGATTTTATGTTTGATAAATTAGAAGCCGTAGAAAAAAGATATGAAGAATTAACAAAAATGATTGCAGACCCAGAAGTAATATCTAATCAAACTGAGTGGCAAAAAGCAATAAAGGAACATGCAGCTATTGAAGATATAGTAGCAAAGTTTAGAGAATATAAGAAAACAAAACAAGCAATGGATGATGCAGAAGAATTAATGCAAGATCCAGATATGAAAGAACTTGCAACAGAAGAATATTATTCTTCAAAAGAACAATTACCAAAGCTTGAAGAAGAATTAAAAATACTATTAATTCCAAAAGACCCTGATGATGATAGAAATATTATCTGTGAAATAAGAGGTGGAGCAGGTGGAGATGAAGCAGCTCTATTTGCAGGAACACTATTTAGGATGTATTCAATGTATGCAGAAAGAAAACATTGGAAATTAGATATTTTAAATGAAAATGAAACTGGTCTTGGTGGATATAAAGAAATAACTTTTATGATTACTGGAAAAGGTGTATATAGTAGATTAAAATTCGAAAGTGGTGTTCACAGAGTACAAAGAGTTCCAGATACAGAAAACAGTGGTAGAATTCATACATCGACAGCAACAGTTGCTGTTTTACCGGTAGTAGAAGATGTTGAAATTGAAATAAATCCAGCAGATATAAAAATGGAAGTGTATAGGGCTTCTGGTGCTGGTGGACAACACGTAAACAAAACATCATCAGCTGTAAGACTAATACATGTTCCAACAGGAACAGTTGTAGAATGTCAAACAGAAAGATCACAAGTACAAAATAGAGAAAGTGCAATGAAAATGCTAAAATCTAAGCTATATGAAGCAGAAAAAGCAAAACAAGATGCAGAAGTTGCAAGTGCGAGAAAATCACAAGTAGGAAGTGGAGATAGAAGTGAGAAAATAAGAACATATAATTACCCACAATGTAGAATAACAGATCATAGAATTGGTATGAGTGTATTCCAATTTGAAAACTTCTTAAATGGAGATATAGACGAGTTAGTAGATTCATTAATAGCAGCTGATAGAGCAGAAAGATTAAAAGGTGAAGAAGAATAAAATTAAAAGAGATGGATTTCCATCTCTTTTTTGTATATAAAAATAATTCATAAATTATAGCTTATCTAATAAAATTATATAGAGGTAAATTTATGAGTTATATATTAAAAACAACTTTAATAGGACTATTTTTTGGAACATTTGGAACTACACTTGGAGGAATAATAGGAGTATGTTTAAAAAGTACATCAAATAAATTTTTAAGTTTTATACTTTCGTTTGCATCAGGATTAATGCTTTCAATAGTATGTTTTGATTTAATACCAGAAAGTATGGATTTAACTAATATATCTAATACAATAATAGGGGTAATATTTGGAGTAATTTGTATGATAGGATGTGATATATTAGTAGAAAAAAAGTTCAATTCAAAAGTTGTAAATAAGAGTAGTAATAATTTATTAAAAACAGGTATTATTGTAAGCATAGGGTTAGCATTGCACAATTTTCCAGAAGGTCTAGCAATAGGTTCTGGATTTGATGCATCTAGTACATTGGGGTATTCTCTTGCTCTTGCAATATGTCTACATGATATACCAGAAGGTATTGCAATGGGAGTACCCATGAAAAGCGGTGGAATGAAAGTATCAAAAATAATATTTTATGTAGTAATGTCTGGAATAACAACAGGAGTAGGAGCATTTTTTGGAGCAATAGTTGGTACAATTTCAACTGAGATTATTGCTATGTGTTTAGCTTTTGCAGGTGGAGCAATGTTATATATTGTATCAGGTGAATTAATACCAGAATCTAATAATTTATATAAAGGTAGAATGCCAGTATTAGGAAATATATTGGGAGTTATAATCGGAATATTTGCTACGAGATTATAAATTTTGATTAAAAGTACTTTACAAAAAGTAAATTTATGGTATAATAAAAGTAGATAATAAAGATAACCATAGAATGATGGTTGCTTACAGAATTATTGATTAAAAAGATTAATCACGTTTCCTGGTCGCTACAGTAGCGTGATTTCTTTTTATTTTAATTATGTATATACACAAAGCTGTAATTACAAAGAATAAAAAGAAAATGAGGAAAAATAAGTAATATATGTAAAACATACAAAGACTTATGTATAACTCAAAATGCATAGTCTCACCTCCAATCGTAAAATATTAGGAAGTAAGCAACAATCACTCTACTGTATCTAAATTATCTACTAAAAGGATTATATGATACAATTTACAAAAAGTCAACAATAATTTAAACAAATGTTTGAAATATTGTTGACTTAATTTTTTATATAATATATAATTCAAAATGTTCAAAAGAAAAATAAAGAGGTAGTAATAAAATGAGTAATATATTAGAAGGATTAAATGATAAACAATATGAAGCAGTAATAAATACAGATGGACCATGCTTAATAATAGCTGGTGCAGGAAGTGGAAAAACAAAAGTATTAACACATAAAATAGCATATCTTATGGAAGAAAAAGATGTTAAGCCATGGAATATACTAGCTATAACATTTACAAATAAAGCAGCAAATGAAATGAAAACAAGGGTAGAAGGTTTAGTTGGAAATGCTGCAAAAGATATGTGGATAGGAACATTTCACTCAATATGCGTTAAAATATTAAGAAGATTTATAGATAGAATAGGTTATGATACAAGCTTTATAATCTTTGACACATCAGACCAAAAGACGTTAATAAAAGAATGTATAAAAGCATGTGATTTAGATGAAAAACTATTTGCAGATAGAGCAGTATTATCAGAAATATCAAATGCCAAAAATGAAATGTTAGAACCAATGCAATATGCATTAAGAACAGGTGGAGAATATAGAAAAGAAAAAATTGCAAAAGTATATTCTTTATACCAACAAAGATTAAAAGAAAATAATGCAGTAGATTTTGATGATATTATAAACTTAACTATTAAAATATTAATGGAAAATCCAGATGTATTAGCATATTATAGTGATAAATTTAAGTATGTTTTAGTAGATGAGTATCAAGATACAAATAAAGCACAATTTACATTAGTTACAATGCTAGCATCAAAATACGGAAATATAACAGTTGTTGGTGATAATGATCAAGGAATATATAGTTTTAGAGGTGCAGATATTTCAAACATACTAAATTTCGAAAGAGATTTTCCAGGAACTAAGATAATAAAACTAGAACAAAATTACAGATGTACAGGAAATATATTAAATGCAGCAAATGCAGTTATAAAAAATAATACTGTAAAGTATAAGAAAGAATTATGGACACAAAATGATATAGGTGAGCTTCCAAATGTATTTTGTGGAGATAATGAGTATGATGAAGGTTCATATATAGTAGAACAAATAAACAGATTAAGAAGAGAAGAATATTTTAAATATCAAGATTTTACAGTTTTATACAGAATGAACGCACAATCAAGAGCAATAGAAGATATTTTAAGAAGAGAGAATATTCCATACAAAATTATAGGTGGTCTAAAATTCTATGAAAGAAAAGAAATAAAAGATGCAATAGCATATTTAAGATTAATATATAATCCATCAGATAATTTGAGTTTAAAAAGAATAATAAATGAGCCAAAACGTGGTGTTGGAAAAACAAGCATAGACAATATTGCTAAATTATCAGAAGATACAGGAATGTCTATGTATGAAATAATAAAAAATGCAGCAGATTATGGGTTAAATAGAGTATTTGTAAATACAAGAGAATTCGTAGAACAAATTGAATATCTAATATCTAAAAAAGATGAATCAAGAATATCTGAATTAATAAAAGAAATTTTAAATAAAACAGGATATACAAAAGCATTAGAAAATGAAAATACAGTTGAAGCAGAAACAAGAATTCAAAACTTAGAAGAATTCTTAACAGTTGCTATGGAATTTGAAGAAGAAGCATCAGAAAATCCATTAGCTGAATTCTTAGAAGGAATTACGCTATCTAGTGATATTGATGGAATGGAAGAAGATGAAGATTCAATAACACTTATGACACTACATACTGCAAAAGGATTGGAATTCCCAGTAGTATTTTTAGTTGGTTTAGAAGAAGGAATATTTCCAGGATATAAATCGATAGGAGAACCAAAAGAATTAGAAGAAGAAAGAAGATTATGCTATGTTGGAATAACAAGAGCAAAGCAATTCCTATTTTTAACATGTGCAAAACAAAGAACAATATTTGGTTCAACGACATATAACAGTCCTTCAAGATTTTTGCAAGAAATACCAGAAGAATATTTAAAAGGTTATGAAGATGCATTTAAGAAAGAAGAAAAATCTTCTTTTGCAGATAAAGCATATAGTTGGGAATATGGAAATAGTAGTAAAGTAGTAACTAAGAAATTAGGAGTAAATGAAATTCAGAGTACATATAAAACAACTACAAACAATAATTTATCAGGATATAATTTTAAAACGCCTGAAAGCTTTTTATCTAACTTAAATAAAAAATCTGAAAACAGTATAGATTTATCAAAATATAAAGCAGGAGTAAAAGTATTCCATAAGAAATTTGGAGAAGGTACAATAAATTATGTAGAACAAGAAGGAGACGATTTAAAAGTAGATATTAGCTTCGATAAAGTAGGACATAAACGTTTGATGGCTAAGTTTGCAAATTTAGAAGTTATAGAATAAAATAAAAAACTAATAGATTTAATCTATTAGTTTTTTGTATAAGTTAAAAAAATTTAGTTCATAATATAATCAAATACAAAGAAAGGAATGATTAATTATGGCAAATTTAAATCAATCAGAATTACAAAATTTAAGACATTTAATAGGTGCGCACGAAACATCATATCAAAAACTAAATACCTATTCAGCTCAATGTGTTGATCCACAAATAAAACAATTATTTTCAAAATCAGCACAAGATGCATTAAATACAAAACAAAAATTAATGTCATTTTTAAATGAATAGGAGGTAAATTTTATGGATGAAAAAACAATGGTAAACGATATTTTAGCATGCGTAAAATCTGATCTTACTGCTTATCAAACAGCTATATCAGAAACAGAAAATATGCAGTTAAGACAAACATTTCAACAAATAAGAAACAGTGATGAATCTTTTCAATATGAGCTATATAAAATAGCTGAAACAAAAGGATATTATAAACCTGCTGCAAAAGCAACTGTAACAGAAATAAGTACTGTAAAATCAGAATTAGAACAATAAAAAAGAAAGTTAGAAGTTTAATTTTAAATTTCTAACTTTTTATTTTAAGTAAAATATTTTAATATAATATATTGACATATTTATTAATTAAATATATAATAATAAACATAGATAAACGAAGGAAGAAATGAGGAAATAAAAATGGCTAAAACCGTTGAGAGAGTACACACACATGTAATTTAATAAATAAAAAAGAAATAAGCATAGAATATGCTTTATTAAATATACAAATAAAAGATAGGTAATGTATTTACCTGTCTTTTTTGTGTTAAAAAAGTTTTTAGTGTTAAAGATGTTAGATAACCCTAATAACATCTAAATAAAATATATATTTTAAATAAAGGAGGAAAAATAAAAATGAAAGGAAAAAGTAAAACACAAAAAGGTATAACCTTAATAGCATTAATAATAACAATAGTAGTGTTATTAATCTTAGCAGCAGTAGCAATAAACAGTATACAAAATGATGGAATACTAAGCTATGCACAAAATGCAGCAGACAATTGGAATAGAGCACAAGCAAATGAGCAAGCAATGTTAGGAGATTACTTAAATTATTTAAATAACATGGGTTCAGGAAGTGAAGGAGCAGACATAGATGTGACAGATGGAGCTACAATGTTTGCAAAAACAACAAATACAAAAATAGAAGACATATATGGAAATAAAATAACAATACCAGCAGGATTTAAAATATCAGTAGATAATACGGGATATACAAAAGATACAATAGATGTAACAAAAGGTGTAGTAATTGAAGATAGTACAGGAAATCAATTTGTATGGATACCATGTGGAACAATATATACAAGTGCAGACAAATCAACATCAGAGACAATAACATTAGGAAGATATTCATGGAGCGGAAGTACAGGAACACTAATGCAACCAACAGCAGATAATCCTTATACAAGTGAAGTTGCAATAACAGATGCATCAAAAAATTCTATAGAATATCAATCAGCAAGTACAACAAATAATTCAAAAGCAAGAAACATAAATGACTTTTATGAAAGTGTAATGGGATCAGCAACAAAAGAGGGAAATGGTGGATATTATATAGGAAGATATGAAGCAGGAGATAGCAGTAATACAGCAGTTGCTAATAGAACAAGTACATCTGGAACAAGTACAGCAGGAACATTAGTATGTAAAGCTAATCAAGTGCCATATAACTACATATTCCAAGCAGATGCATCTAGCAAATGCCAAAATATGTATAATAATGGCGCAGATGGATACAGCAACGGAACATTTTCAAGTGATTTAGTAAATAGTTATGCATGGGATACAGCAATAATATTTATACAAACATTTGGAACAAAAAGTAAT
>JAZSPC010000028.1:0-20950 GCA_045537285.1 Clostridia bacterium | reverse complement strand
ATTAGAATGGATTTAACATCTTTAACATTAATAACTAATTTATTTTTAAACGCAAAAAAGACAGGTAAATATTTTACCTATCTTTTATTCGTATATTTAATAAAGCATATTCTATGCTTGCTTCTTTTTTATTTATTAAATTACCGTGTGTGTGTGTGTGTGTGTGTGTGTGTGTACTCCCGCAACGCTTTCAGCCATTTTTATTTCCTCTTTTCTTTTGTTTTTATTTTATGTAAGTATTATATAAATAGTCTCTTCTTTTGTCAATGTATTTTTATTTAAAATTCCATTGGTTATGTGAAAAGAGTAGATTTTGTTCTACTCTTTTATCTTTTATTATGCTTCTTTTAATAAATCTTCAATTATGTACCCAGCTGAAATTGGTGTTACTTTGTGCTCTTTTAAAATGTTTAATATATTTTCTACTTTTGCTTCATCTTTTATAATTTCTGGAATACAAGTTTTCTCTACATCTACTTTTTCTTCTATATATGATGTTTTTATTACTTCTATTCCATATTTTATATCGTTTACATTCTTAACATTTTCTTCATTAGTTTGTGTTTTATAATATTCTAATTTTATTGGATATTTTACACCTATATTTTGTAGTTCTTCTCGATTCATAAAAGTACAACCGAAAGAAATATTTCATTTGCTCCTCTCCCTTTTAAAATTTACAGTGCCTTTCAAATATAACTCTAATTTCCATTTCTTTCAACCACTTTTCATCGCAACAAATAACAGTATTCGACAATTTGCTACACATAGAAAAAGAAAGCGACTTTTTTCTATCACTTTCTTATACTTTGTAATATACTTTTAAGGTTTCATTAACATTTATGTAATATTGTTTCTTTTATTTCTTTATATATTGTTTCTATAACATTATAATTTGCAACAGTTTTTGCTTTTTTTCCCATTTGTTTTAATAATTCCTGATTATATATTAATTCTTCAACATATTTATTTAAATCTATTGTTTCTAAATCTTCATTATGTACAATTTTGGCTGCACATATTTTTTCTAATACTTTTGCATTATATTCTTGATGGTTTTGTGATACTCCTGGAAGTGGTATAAATATTGCAGGTTTTCCTACAATAGATACTTCATTTACAGTCATAGCTCCACTTCTACATATTAATAAATCAGATATATTCATTATTTCTTCCATATTATATATATATGGAAATACTTTTATATTTTCAATATTTTCTATATCTATACTATTATTGCTAAGTTCTTCTTTAATAACATGATATTGAACTGGTCCCGGCGCCCAAATTATTTGATATTCTTTATTTGCTTTTGATTTTACTATTTTTATAATAGCATTATTTATAGCTCTTGCACCT
The DNA here is from genome assembly GCA_045537285.1 of Clostridia bacterium. Taxonomy (GTDB): domain Bacteria; phylum Bacillota; class Clostridia; order TANB77; family CAG-508; genus HGM13634. The sequence goes on along the minus strand of JAZSPC010000028.1, from coordinate 19,591 downwards.
TGGCTTCCACCAAAGACTAATAATATTGGTTTAGTAGAATCTAGACCTAAGTCTTTTATTATTTTTTCTTTTTTAGCTTTGCTTAAATTTAAATCTTTTATTTTTGTTGGATTACCTGTAACAACTACATTCTTAGCATTGTTTAATCTTTCTTTTGTCTCATTAAATCCTACCAAAATACAATCTGTTCTTTTTGCTAACATTTTTACAGCTTTACCCGGAAACGCATTACTTTCGTGTAACAATGTTGGTATTCTTAATTTACTGGCTTCTGTTATAACTGCTCCACAAATATACCCACCTGTTCCAATTACTACATCTGGTTTAAATTCTTTTATTATTTTCTTAGCTTTAATAAATCCTTTTAAAGTTTTTAATAATCTATCTGGTCTTTTAAAATTTAACCCATAAGCATCAATAGTTTTTAGTTCATAACCTGCTCTTGGAACCAAGTCTTTTTCTAGACCTCTATCTGTTCCTATGAATATAATTTCAGAGTTCGGCTCTTCTTCTTTTATTTTATTTGCTATTGATAAACCTGGGTTTATATGGCCAGCTGTACCCGCTGCTGCTATTATAACTCTCATAATGTTTTCCTTTCTATATTATTTAGTTTTTGAAGCTCTTGAAATATTTAGTAATACACCTACTGATGCTAATAAAATTAATAATGATGTTCCACCATAACTGAAAAATGGTAGTGGCATACCTGTGTTTGGCATTGATGATGTAACAACTGCTATATTTATTATTGCTTGTAAACCTACCATACTTGTTATTCCAACTGCTATTAAGCTTCCAAACATATCTGGTGCTTTCATTGCAATTATTATGCCTCTCCATATAAATAGAGCAAATAATACAATTACAAATGTGCACCCTAGAAATCCTAATTCTTCTGCAATTATTGAAAAAATAAAGTCATTGTGCGCTTCTGGTATATATGCATATTTTTGAGTACTATTTCCAAGTCCAACTCCAAATAGACCACCTGAACCTATGGCATATAAACTTTGTACAACTTGCCATCCATCTCCAAGTGTATCTGCAAATGGGTCTAAGAATGTTATTAATCTTGTTATTCTAAACATTCCTTTTCCTGTTAATTTTGCATATGCAAATAATGCTCCTGCACCAGCAGCAATACCTGCTGAACCAAATGATAGAAAATATCTTAATTTACTTCCTGCCATAAGCATCATTATTGATACAATCATAACAATTAATATCGTGGCACTTAAATGGTTTTGAACTCCAACTAATATTGCTATAACTGGTAATAAATACATTAATGGATAGAAAAATCCACCCCACATCTCACCAATTCTTTCTTTGTTTTTAGTTAATAAAGATGCATAAAATATTATTAAACCAATTTTAGCGACTTCTGATGGTTGGAAATTTATAAACCCTAAATCTATCCAACGTTTTGCTCCACCTTCCTCTGCTCCAACTAGTGCAACAGATGCAAGTAGAATTAAAACCACTATGTAAATAAGTCTATCAAATTTTTTATATATTTTATAATCTATGTTAGAAATAACCAGCATAGCTATTATACCTAAACCAGCACTAAAAGCCTGTGTTTTTACATATTTATAGCTATTTCCTGTTTTAGCGAGTGACGTTGGTGCACTTGCTGACATAACCATTATTATACCAGCTGCCAACATTATTAAAACTATCGCTAGCAAAACAAAATCTACTGGTTCTTTTGAAAAACCTTTACTTATATTTTTCATTATCTAAAATTTTTCCCTTCATAATTTTAAATCAGATTTATACCGATAACGCATAAGATTAAAGTAATTAAGCTAAATATTGTAACTACTTTATTTTCCTTCCAACCACTTAATTCAAAATGGTGATGTAATGGTGCCATTTTAAATATTCTTTTTCCAGTTTTCTTGAAATATGCCACTTGTAAAATTACAGATATTGTTTCTATAACTGGAATAAGTGCTATTACTATTAATATTAATGGCATCTTTAAGTATAAAGCCATACTTACTACAACTCCACCTAAAAGAAGTGAACCTGTATCCCCCATAAAAACTTTTGCTGGATGCATATTAAATAATAAAAAGCCTAAATTCACACCACATACAATACTTCCTAAAACAACAACCTCTTTTACTCCACTTGTAATTCCTATAACTGTTAAACATGCTATGATTATTGTTGTAACACTTGTAGCCAAGCCATCTATTCCGTCAGTTAAGTTTATTGCATTTGTTGTTCCAAGCATTATAAATATTACAAATGGTACAAAAACAAGTGCTGGCATTGTTATGTATGTTTTAAATATTGGTATTAGAGTTTCTGTTCCTAAACCTAATAAATATATAGCAAATGTAACTGATATTATAAGTAATCCTATCATTTTATACATAGGTTTTAAGCCATCTGTATTTTTCAATACTAGCTTTTTAAAATCGTCTACAAGTCCTACTACTCCAAAACCTAATGACACTAAAACTAATGGTATGAGTTTATGGATCATATCAGACTCTGCTTTAACATGAATAATATACATTATAACTGTTAAAATAGCTATTGATATAATCATTATTATTCCACCCATTGTAGGTGTTCCTTGTTTTTTTAGGTGGCTTTGTGGACCATCACTTCTTTCTATTTGTCCTACTTTTAATCTTCTTAATATTGGTATTGCTATTAATGATACAACTGTTGAAACTAAAAATGATAATAGTAATATTTTTATTTGATAACTCATATTTTTCCCTTTCGTTTAATTATTTTTTCTTCTTTTTGGGCTCTTTTGAAATTTCTTGGGTAATTTCTTTTATAATTTCTCTTTCATCAAAAGGTAGTTTCTCTTTATTAACCTCTTGATACATTTCATGACCTTTTCCAGCAATTATAACTATATCATTTTTACCTTCCATAGAAATTGCTTTTTTCATAGCTTCTCTTCTATCTGTAATACATTCATAATTTCCTTTTGTTTTCTTGGTTCCAACTTCTATTTCACTAATTATTTCTTCTGGAACCTCAGTTCTTGGATTATCTGATGTTATAATTGTATAATCTGCTAGTCTACCTGAAATTTCTCCCATTATAGGTCTTTTTGTTTTATCTCTATCACCACCGCATCCAAATACGCATATTACTTTGCCTGCTGTATATTGTTTTACTGTTTTTAATATGTTTTCTAAACTATCTGGTGTATGAGCATAATCTATCATTATTTTTAAATCTAATTTATTATCTACAAGTTCGCTTCTTCCTAAAACTTTAACATCTGCTAGCGCCTCTTGTATTGTTTCTGTTGGTACACCAAAAAGATTTGCAACCTTTATTGATGCTAGTGCATTATATACACTAAATCTCCCTGGTATAGAAACTTTTACTCTTTCGTTTTTCCTATCAAATTTTGCTTTAAAATCCGCATAAGTATTTGTTATTGTAACATCTTTTGCTAAGAAATCACAATAGTTATCTATTCCATATGTTTCAACTTTACATTTGTCTTTTATAGCTTCCGTAACCTTTGATGTATAAATATTATCTGCATTTATATATGCATATTTACACATATCGAAAAGTTTCATTTTGCTATCAAAATATTCTTGCATATTTTCATGTTCTTTTTCACTTATATGGTCTTCTGATAAGTTTGTAAATATTCCTGCATAGAATTCAGTTCCTGCAACTCTATCTAATTTTAAACTTTGAGAAGATACCTCCATAACAACTACTTCAACACCCAAATCATACATTTTACTTAGTATTTCTTGTAGTTTATTACTTTCTGGTGTGGTCCTTTCTGAATTTTTAACCTTATTATCTCCTATATATATAGCAATAGTACCAATTAGGCCTACTTTTTTACCTTGTTTTTCTAATATTTTTTTAATCATAAAAGTTGTAGTTGTTTTTCCTTTTGTTCCTGTTACACCTATAACTTTCATCTTTTTAGATGGATTATCATAAAAATTACAAGAACATAAAGATAATGCCAGTCTTGTGTTTGGAGCCATAATAAATGTGACTGCTTTATTGTTTATGAACTCTTTGTAATCCGCTCCTTCTTCAAAAATTACTGCTTTTGCTCCATTTTCTATTGCTTGATTTATGAACTTGTGTCCATCTGTTTCATAACCTTTTATAGCTACAAATAAGCTATCCTTTTTTACTGTTCTGTAATCACATTCGATGCTCGAAATGTCTAAATCTAGACTTCCCTTGGCTTTTAGCCCTTCAATACCTATTAGTATGTTTTTTAAATTCATATTAAAACCTCCATTTTAATCAGTATTATTATATAATTAAATTTTTAGTTTGTACAGTATTTTGTGCATTAATTTTTATTCCAAAGTAACTAAAACTGTGCTTCCAGAATTTATATTTATTCCTCCACTTGGCACCTGTGATTTTACTATTTTTTCTTTTTTGTTTAATTTTTCTTCTCCGCTTTCATATTTTATTTTTAGCCCTACTTCTTTTAATACTTTTTCTGCTTCATCTAATGTTTTGTATTTAACATCTGGAACAGCCACAACTGTTGTTTCTGTTTTTGTTTTTTCGTTATCTTCTTTAAGCTCTAAATATGGTAATATTTCTCCTAATACTTGACCTGCAACTGGTGCGGCAACAGCACCTCCTTGGTGCCCACCTTCTCCTGTTGGGTTATATAAAGTTACTAAAATTGTAACTTGGGGGTCTGAAATTGGCGCTACTCCCACAAATGATGTAACATATTTATTTGTATTTACTCCATCTTCTGATGTTCCAGTTTTTCCTCCAACCCTAAACCCTGCTACTTGTGCATTTTTTCCAGTTCCTTCTGCTACAACAGATTCCATCATACTAAGTACCGAATTTGCTGTTTCAGCAGAAATTGCTATGCCTAAACATTCTGGCTCAATATCTGTAATTTCACCTGTTTGCGAATCTATAATTTGTTTTACTAATCTTGGTTTCATTCTTTTTCCTTCATTTGCTATTGTTGAAACCATACTTATCATTTGTATTGGAGTTACCTCAAATCTTTGGCCAAATGAAATTGTTGCAAGCTCGACTGGTCCAACTTTTGACTTATCCAAAAAAATCCCTTTTGCTTCACCCGGTAAATCTATTCCTGTTTTAGATAAAAATCCAAATGCATTTAGATAATTATAGTATGTATCAACACCTAATCTTTGACCCAAACCAATAAATACTGGATTACACGAATTCATTAATGCCTGCCTTAAACTTTGGCTTCCATGTGGTCTATAATATCTCCAACATTTTATTCTAGTTCCCGCTATTGTTATACTTCCTCCACAATTAAATTCTCCGGATTTATCTGTTGTTGTTATTTTTTCTTCTAATGCTGCTGATGAAGTAACAAGTTTAAATGTTGAACCTGGCTCATAAGTATCTGCAATTGCCTTATTCCTCCACATTCCTTGTAGTGCCTCATTTCTTTTTTCACTTGCTAGTTCTCCCCAAGCTGAATTTAATTCTTCATCCACTATTGTATATGGATCATTCAAATTATATGTTGGATATGTTGCCATAGCCAAAATATTACCAGTCGATGATTCCATTACAATTATATTTCCACCATCTGTACATTTATTATCTATACATGCATTTTCTAAATATTTTTCAACAATAGACTGAATTGCTGTATCAATAGTCATTACTATACTGTTTCCATCTATGGCATCTGTGTATTCTTCCACAGTCCCTGCAATATCTTTTCCGGAGCCATCTTTTACTTTTGTAATCCTTCCTTTTTCTCCATTTAATATATCATCATATTTAGCTTCTATTCCTCCTAACCCTTGATTATCACTACCGCAAAAACCTATTATATGTGACGCAAAATCATTATATGGATAATATCTTTTTGTATCTTCGTCTATATTTATTCCCTGGCTTAAATTGTTTTCTATTAACCACTGACTTAGTTTATCTACAACTTCTTTTTCTTTTTTTCTTGCAATTGTTTCTATTGAACTTCTTTTACTTATTTTCTTAAATACAGTTTCATAATCTAAATCAAATATTTCACTCATTTTTTTAGCAATCATTTCTCTGTTCTCTTTCTTTATATTTGTTGGATTTACAGTTACTGTATATACTGTTGAACTCACTGCAATTTCATTCATATTTGAATCATAAATTGTCCCTCTTTTAGGATTTATTTTTCGATCTAAGGTTTGTTGCTCATAAGCAAGTGTTTGTAATTCTCCACCTCTTAGGAATTGCAAATATCCAACTCTAATTATTAGTAAAAATAGTATTGTAGATGATATCCACATACAAAGCAACATCCTTCTTTTCAAACTAATATTTCTCATAGTATCTCCTTTATATTTTGTTAGTTAATATTATGAGATACAGTTTGTATTTATACAAATAAAAATAACCAGAAGGTTAGTAAAACTAATTTCTGGTTATTTAATAATTTATATTTTAACATTATTGTAAATGAGTAAAATCATTTAGTAGTTTTATTTCAAACTTATTATATTTTTCATCATATTGTATAATATTAATACTTGTATTTTTTTGACTATTTTTATCTTTGTTTTGTAAAAAAGTTTCTCCTGTAACTTGCTTTAAAAAAGCTTCTATTGCAACTCCATGTGATGCTATTAAAATTGTTTTTCCCTTATTCTCATTTGCTATTTTTAATATTTTATTATACATTCTATTTTTTACTTCTTGCATTGTTTCTTGCTTAGGAATTCCTGCTATTTCATTTATCTCTTTACGCCTATTAGAAATTGATGGATCAATTTCATTTACCTCATCCCATTTAAAGCCATCGTAAATCCCAAAATCCATTTCTGATAGCTTATCATCAATATTTATGCTTAAATAGTTTATTTCTGCGAGCGGTTTTATTGTTTCCACAGCCCTAATCTTCGGACTAGAATAAGCTACATCAAAATGAATATTTTTTAATCTATCTGTCAATTTATTTACTTGATTATATCCTTCATCAGTAAGAGTATAATCTTTCCTTCCTGCAAGTCTTTTTTCTATATTCCCTACCGATTGAGCATGTCTTATTAAATATATGGTGGCCATTTAATTTTCCTCCTAAATATATTAATATAAATCGGTTCTTAGTATATCAAGAAAACAAATAAGTGTCAACTCGTATCAAATTACAGACAACAAAAAAGAATTAGATTTATTTACATCTAACTCTTTTTTAAAACATATTTTTAATTTGATTTATTACTATCTCAAACCAATTTAAATTATCTTCTAATTTAACAGATTCTGCCGATGATTCTATGTAATCACTTTTATCTAAACTTACATACACAGTTTGAGAATCATCTAACTTCTTCATTCCCAATTCTTCTTCTGCTCTTTTTTCTATTGCACTTAAATTAGTTTTGCTTTCTATATTTACTTCCAATTGTTCGTTTTCTTTTTCTATTTTTGAAAGTTGAACTTTTAAATTTTTAAGTTCACTGTATTTTTGAGCTACTAAGGCATTTCTATAACTTACGGCAAATAATATTGCGAAAATTATTCCTATGTATAGCATTATCTTTATATTTTTAGATTCAGCAACTTTTGCTTGCTTTTGCGCAGCCATTGTTTTTTTAGATGCTGTACTCTTTTTAGGATACTTCCTTTTAACAGGTGTATACTCTGGTTGTAACTTCCTTGGAGAAGTTTCGTATTGATACCTATTTGCATTATATCTTGCCATAAATTATTCACCCCCCTTAACTTTTTTCAAAGATTCTAAGTTTTGCACTCCTTGATCTTGAATTTTGGTTTGTTTCTTCTTTTGTTGGTAATATTGGTTTTCTTGTTATTACTTTTCCTAATGATTTAACACCACATACACAATATGGTAAATCACCTGGGCATGTGCATTTGCCCCCAGCATCAACAAATGCCTCCTTTACTGCTCTGTCTTCTAATGAGTGGAATGTTATTACACAAAGTCTTCCATTAGGATTTAACACATCTATACAATTTTTTATAGTATTGTATAATGGTCTTATTTCATCATTTACTTCTATTCTTATTGCTTGAAATGTTCTTTTTGCTGGATGCCCTTCTTTTTTTGCAAAACCTGGAATAGAAGCCTCTATAATTTCTGTTAATTCCTTTGTCGTTTCTATTTTTTTATTTTTTCTATATTCACAAATTTTCTTTGCTATATTCCTGCTAAATTTTTCTTCGCCATATTCATAGAGTATTTCAGCTAATTTTTCTTCTGTATAGTTATTTATAACATATTCTGCTGTAAGGTTTGAAGTTTTATCCATTCTCATATCTAATGGTGCATCTTGCATATAGCTAAATCCACGAGATGCTTCATCTAATTGATATGAAGAAACTCCTAAATCTAATAAAATACCATCTACACCTGATATGTTTAAATTGTCTAAAATCTCTTTTATTTCATCATGATTTCCATGGATATATTTTATATTTCTATATTTACTTAGTCTTTCTCGTACAACGCTTAAAGCTTCCTCATCTCTATCTATCCCAATTAATGTACCTTTTGTAGACAGTCTTTTTAGTATTTCACTACTGTGTCCTGCTCCACCCAAAGTTCCATCAACATATATTCCATCTTCTTTTATGTTTAAGCCAGTTATACATTCTTCCAATAATACTGGTATATGTTTGAATTCCACTTTCTACTCCTTTAAGTAAGTTTTAGGCGGGCGCTATTTTGTAGACCCGCCTTACATTTGTACATTAATATTTTATCTTTTGAAATTACATTTCTTTTGTGTAATTTCTCATTTGTATGCAAAGCTTCTTTGGTTTACGAAATCTTTGGTAAATTTAAAACACTTTTGTATTTCAAAACTTCTTTCGTAAATACCTTTTGTTTCTCAGGGGTCGCTAAACGCGACCCTTTATCATATGTAGAATAATTTTTCTTTTGTTTATTAAATATTTTATCTTTTGTGTTTTATTGTATAGAGTTCTATACAATTTCTATATAAACTTTTGCAAGTTATATACCTAGCATTGTCATATTTTCTGCAATTTCATCAGCAGAAATATTTTCGTCACTGCTATATTTTTTCCATTCTTCTCTGTTCCAAATTTCTATTCTAGTACCAACACCTATGATTATAATTTCTTTTTCAAGTGTTGCATATTCTCTAAGGTTTCCTGGAATTAAGAATCTTCCTTGTTTATCTATTTCGCATTCAACTGCTCCTGATAAGAAAAATCTTACGAAATCCCTAGCATTTTTGTTTGTAAGTGGTAATGTTTTTAGTTTTCCTTCAAAGTTTGTCCATTCATTGAATGAATACGCAAATAAACATCCGTCAAGTCCCTTTGTTACAATGAACTTTTCACCGATGTCTTCTCTTAATTTGGCTGGCATTATTACTCTGCCTTTGGCATCTACGCTATGTTCGTACTCACCTATGAACAACTTTGTTTCACCTCAATTCATTTTTGTGACACTTTGCACCACTTTCTACCACTTTATAAACATTTTAATATAACTTTTTATATAATGCAATAGTTTTTTTGAAAAATTTTATATATTTTTTAAAATTAATATTTACTTTTAAATACAAAAAGAGAGTTGAAATTAATCAACACTCTAAAATATATTTTTATTTTAATTAAAATGCTTTTTCATATATTGCTTTTATATCTTCAATACTAGGATCTTTTGGATTTCCTGGTGTACAAGCATCTGCCATTGCAAGCTGTGATAAAGCTTGTATATCATCTTTATTAGCCCCTATCTCTGTTAATTTTTGAGGTATTCCAACATCTATTGCAAGTTGTCTTACCGCTTCTACTGCTGCTTTTCTTGCTTCTTCTGTTGTCATGTTTTCTGTTCCTACAACTCCCATTGCTTTTGCAATATCTCTATATCTATCTTCTGTGGCATCTGCATTATATTCCATTACATATGGTAGAAGTAATGCGTTTGCTACTCCATGTGGAGTATCATAAAATGCTCCTAAACTGTGTGCCATTGAATGAACTATTCCTAATCCTACATTAGAAAATCCCATTCCTGCAACATATTGCGCAATTGACATTGTGTCTTTTCCTTCTGCTACTCCATTTACTGCATCTCTTAAACTTCTTGCTATCATCTCAATAGCTTTTATATGAAACATATCTGTTAATTCCCAATGAGCTTTTGTAATATATCCTTCTATTGCGTGTGTTAGCGCATCCATACCTGTTGCAGCTGCTAAACTTTTTGGCATTGATGCCATCATATTTGAATCTATAACTGCCATAACTGGTATATCGTGTACGTCTACACATACAAATTTACGTCTTTTTTCTTCATCAGTTATAACATAGTTTATTGTAACTTCTGCTGCTGTTCCTGCTGTTGTTGGTACCGCTATTATTGGAACACATTTATTTTTAGTTGGTGCAACACCTTCTAGGCTTACAACGTCAGAAAACTCTGGGTTATTTATTATAATTCCTACTGCTTTTGCTGTATCCATTGAAGAACCACCACCAATTGCTATTATATAATCTGCATTTGCATTTTTAAATGCTTCTACTCCTGCTTTTACATTTGCTACTGTTGGATTTGGTTTTAAATCTGAAAATATTTCATATTCTAATCCTTCTTTATCTAAAATATCTGTTACTTTTTGTGACACGTTAAATTTTAATAAATCTTTGTCTGTTACTACTAATGCTTTTCTAAATCCTCTTCCTTTTACTTCTTCTGGTATTACTGATATTGAACCAGCTCCAAAGTACGATGTTTCATTTAAAATAATTCTATTCATAAAAACCTCCTAAATATATTATTTTTATTCTTTACAATTCTATACTTAATATTTAAAAAGGTCAATATATTTTATTTTTTTAAATAATGTGTTATGATATAATTATAAATTACTAAGGAGGATTATATATGTTTACTATTTTCATTTTTATTTTTATAATTTATGTATATATTCAAATGCAAAAAATTCTTCACGCACAACCTCATAATGGAAATACACTAAACACTTTGTTTGAAGCTCAAAACTTCCATAATATTTTAAATGATAGTTCAATTCCCGGACTATTGCTCATTAAAGCAAGCTCACATGGTGAAAATTATCTGTTTGCCCAAAAAACTAATATGCTTCAATTTTCAGTTATTGATATTAATCTAATATATGAGAAGGCGCAAAAAGAACATATACACAATATTATACTTTTAAAGTCATATCATACATTTTCTAATCTATTATTAGAAAAAATTAAAGAATATAATATTGAAATTTGGGATCAAAATAAAATAAATTCACTTATATTATCTCCTACTACTAATAGTATTTTATCTACTAGTGACACCTCAGATGATACATGCAAAATTGATACAAATCAATTTAATCCTATTCAAGAACCAAATTCATTTTTGAAAAATATATTTAAAAAACCTGATAGATTATAGTATAACAAAAGCATAGTATTTAATAAAACTACTATGCTTTTTATTTTATTCATATTCAACTTTAACAAGATACAATCCTTGTGGTGGTAGAGTTTTTCCTGCACGTTCTCTTTCACCTGATTTTATAATTTCTGGAATTTCTTTGGGTACCATTTTACCTATTCCTACTTCTATTAATGTTCCTGATATTATTCTTACCATATTGTATAAGAATCCATTTCCCGTAAGCTCTATTATTACTTTTTCATTTTCTTTATGTACTTCTGCTTCGTATATAGTTCTTACTGAACTTTTTGAACTTGTTCCACTTGCTTTAAAGCCTTTGAAATCATGTTCTCCAATAAAATTTTTAGCCGCTTCTTGCATTTTTTCCACATCTAATTTTTGCGGAAAGTTGTATTCCAAATTTCTATAAATTGCTGTTCCATTTTCAGAATTATTTATGACATATCTATATGTCTTTTTCTTACAATTATATCTGCTATGAAAATTCTCATCCACTTCTTCTGCTGATAATATTCTTATGCTTCTTTTCAATTTTGTATTTAACGCTATTGGAATTTTTTCTACTGGTATGTTTGAATTTGTTTTAAAATTTGCAACTTGCCCCAAGCTATGGACTCCTGCATCTGTTCTTCCAGAAGCATTTAACTCCACATCTTCACCAGTTATATCTTTAATTGCTCTTTCTATTTCACCTTGTATGTTTAATTTTGTAGGTTGTTTTTGCCAACCATTAAAGTCTTTCCCATCATATTCGATTACTAATTTTATATTACGCATTTTACTCTCCTATTTAAAATAATAAGCAGACTAAGTCTGCCTACTATTATTCTTTTTTATCGTTTTTATTTTTTATATTTTTAACTTTATTAAATATGTTTTTATTGTCGTTTTCTTTAAATCTTTTAGTAATAATATTACTAATTAATATTTTCTTTAAAGCCTCTTCTTTTACATCTGCAATTAAAGTACCTTCTTTTGCAACAGATATTCTACCTGTTTCTTCTGATACTACAACAATAATTGCATCTGATTCTTTACTCATTCCTATCGCCGCTCTGTGTCTTGTTCCTAATTCTCTTGCAATATCTCCATCTGCCGCTAGTGGAAGCATGCATGCAGCAGCTGATATTTTATTTTCACTTATTACTACTGCGCCATCATGTAACGGTGTATTTGGTGTAAATATATTTACTAATAATTGAGGTGAAACCTCACTATTTATAGTGACACCAGTAGATATTATTTCTTTTAAATGTATGTCTCTTTCAATAACAATTAATGCACCTATTTTTGACTTAGAAAGCTCCATTGCAGCTATCCCTATTTTGTAAATATCTTCTTTTGTTTTTGCAATTATATCTTTTTCAAAACCAAAAAATCTAGTTAATTTATTTGATGACCCTAATTGTTCTAATGCTCTTCTTAATTCCGGTTGGAATAAAACAATAAGAAGTATAACACCATATGTCATTATATTTGTAAGTAAATAATTTAATATTTGTAAATTAAATAATGAACTAAACCAAGTAAATAATATTAAAAAAATTATTCCTTTTAATAGTTGCATCGCTCTTGAACCCTTTAATATTCTTACCATTTCTTTTAAAAGTATAATTACTATCAATAAATCTATTATTAATGTAACAATATTCCATGGGTTATTTATATAAGTAGATATAGTGTTTGACCAAAATTTTGTTATTTCTTCCATTTATAATCTCTCCTTATTAAAAGAATATTTGTATATAATATACTAATGTTGCGATAATTCCTGAAACCATTAAAAATGCCATGATTCCTGCTAGTATTCTTGTAAATAATTTTGATTTATCTATTTTTTTCTTTTCCTTCATTATATTGCCTCTTTTCTTTTATTCTACTCATAAGTTATATCATATTTAGGCATATTTTTCAACATTATGTACCAATAATATTTAATTTTCATATAATATATTAAGCTTATTTAAATAGCTCATTTAATATATGAAAGGATGTTTTTTATGGAATTCGAAGAAAAATGTTGTCCTGTTACCGATATTGATGGTCATATTGCAACTGGTAAACAATTTGATTTAGACATAGTATTACCAGAGGATAATAGAGGAGTATTATTTGGAACAGTAAAAGATTGTTACAAAGAACCTGTAAAAGATGCAGTTGTAAAATTAATAGAAGTTGACTATGAATGTGGTAAAGAAGAAAGAAGACCTGTATCTCATACTTTTACTGATAAAAATGGAGAATTTGTTTTTGGGCCTTTATGTCCAGATAAAAAATATGATTTACAAATATGGGTAAATAAAGTAAAACATGTTAAAGTATGTAGCAAATGTCATCGTGAAGGAAAATGCTTAAAAGGCGTAGACTTAAAAAAATGTGATTGTTTTGTTGGTAAAAAAGAAGACTTAGACAAATGTAAAGAAAAATGTGATTATAAAAAAGACGACGATAAAAAATATGATGATAAATATAACGACAAATATTTCACTAAAAAAGATGATGATTACGGAAAAGTTCTTTAATTTTTAAAAGATGGGAATTACATTATTCCCATCTTCCTCATTAATTGTTTTCCTTTTTTCATCATTTTTTTAGTATCTATATTACCATCTGTATACATCATCATAACTCCAATAGTTATCATACTTCCCATAATCATGCCTTTTGTAAATTTCATATTTTTCCTCCTTTATTTTTTCTTTCTAATTAGTATTGTTTGTTTTCATTTTTTTATACATTTTAAATATTGTATAAATTTCGTGAATTGCTATAACCGCCAAGAAAACCCCAAATGCTTTTCTCAATATTTTGGTATTCATATTCTTAGCAATTATCGCTCCTATTATTGCACCTATTATTCCACACACTATAATTATTTTTGAAACTTTTAAATTTATCTTTTTCTTTTTAATATTTATATATATTGCAGCTAGTGAAGTGGGAATAAAAAATATTAAATTTGTAGCTTGCGCTATTTTTTGATCTACTCCTAAAAATATTGATAAACATAGTATGAGTATTGTACCTCCACCCATTCCTGTTCCGCTTACTATTCCCGAAATAAATCCTATTAAAATTTCTATCATAAAATTAACTCCAAATCATTCTACAAGATGCATAAATTAGAAATAGTGTGAAAGAAATTTTTAGGTATTTTTCAGGAAGTTTATTTAATAGTTTTGCACCTACAACTCCACCTACTATTCCACCTATTGCACAAAGTAATCCAATTTCCCAATTCATATAATTGTTTTTGTAATAAAAAATTCCACTTGTAACCACCATTGGTAAAATACAAAGTACAGATGTTGCTCTTGCTTCCACTTCTTTTAATTTTATTATATAAATAAAGGATGGAACAAGTATCATCCCTCCACCACTTGCAAATAATCCACTTACTATTCCTGCAAAAATTCCTATAAATAACTGATATAAAAATTCTTTTTTCATAAAATTAGTTTTAGAAAATTTTTGAAAAATATACAACAAAAAAATGAATAATTTTTCAATTATTCATTTTCAATTTTATTCAATATTTTCATCTTTTATATAATACTTTGTTCCTATCATTTTGTTTGGTAAATATTGTTGCTCTACAACATGCCCTGGATAGTCATGAGGATATTTGTATCCATTACTATATCCTAAATCCTTCATTTCTTCAACTGGTGCATTTCTAATATGCATAGGGACTTCACCTGTGTCCTTTGTAGATACATCTTCCATTGCCTTATTTATAGCCAAATATGATGCATTCGATTTCTTAGATGTTGCAACATATACAGCGGCTTCTGCTAATATTATTCTTGCTTCTGGCATACCCACTTGATGAACAGCTTGCATTGCAGCATTTGCTACAACTAGCGCATTAGGATTTGCCATACCTACATCTTCCGCTGCTGCAATTGCAATTCTTCTAGCTAAAAACATAGGATCTTCTCCTGCATTTAACGCTCGTGCTAAATAGAATATTGATGCATCTGGATCACTGCCTCTCATTGATTTTATAAATGCACTTATATTATCATAATGGCTATCACCTAATTTATCAAACATAGCTTTTTTCTTTTGCATACTATCTGCTGCGATTTGGTCTGTTATATTTATATACCCATCTTTATCCATTTCCGTAGTTAAAACAGCTACTTCTAATCCATTTAATGCAGTTCTTACATCTCCTCCTGAAATGCTAGCTATTACTTTTAAAGTATGTTCATCTATTTTTATATTGTATTCACCTAAACCATCTTTTCTCTCCAAGGACATTTTCAATACATCTAAAATATCTTCTTCTGTTAATGGCTCTAATTTAAATACCATAGAACGTGAAATCAAAGCTTTATTCACTGAAAAATATGGATTTTCAGTAGTTGCACCTATTAAAATTATTGTTCCGTCTTCAACTGCTGGAAGCAAAGCATCTTGTTGTAATTTATTAAATCTATGAATTTCATCTATAAATAAAATACATCTTCCTGTTGGATTTAAAAATAGATTTTTTGCATCATCTACTACCTTTTTTATATCAGAAACTCCTGATGTTACCGCATTTAGCTTCTCAAATTTATATTTTGTTGTTTCACTTATAACTTTCGCAAGTGAAGTTTTTCCACACCCTGGTGGTCCGAATAGAATAATACTTGATAATCTATCTGCTTTTATTGTTCTATATAATATTTTATCTTTTCCTAATATGTGCTTTTGGCCAACATATTCTTCGAGTGTCTTTGGTCTCATTCTATACGCTAGTGGTTTATCAAAATCCATTTCTTTCTCCTTTAATTTCTAGCTAAATATTTTAATCCTAATTTAATTATTTCTTCTAGCTTTAATTCTGAAACATCTAATTGTTCAAATACTTTCTCAATGTCTTTTCTGTTATATCCTAATACTTGAAGTGCAGATATAGCTTCATCTAACTCTTCGGCATTATTAGTAATCTTCTTAACGGTTTCTCTCTTGTCACTTACTAAATCTTGATTTTTCAATTTATCTTTTAATTCTAAAACAATTCTTGCTGCTGTTTTTGCGCCTACTCCTGGTATTTTTACAAGTTTAGAAGTATCATTTGTAATTACTGCAAGTGCAAATGCTGATGGTTCAACATTTGCTAAAATACTTAATGCTGATTTTGCTCCTACTCCGCTTACGGAGATTAATAATTCGAACATATTAAGTTCTTCTAAGGTTAGAAAACCATATAAGCTAATATCATCTTCTCTTACGTGATGATGTGTATATATTTTTACTTTATCTCCAACTTCTCCCAAAACCTCTATTGCAGATTCTGACATAAATACTTTGTATCCTACACCTGCAACATCTATCACTACAAAACTATTTAATTTCATATCTAATATTCCATTAACAAATGCTATCATTTTTCGCGCTCCCACCAAACATATTTTTGTTTTTTACATTATATCATATATTTATTTTTTTGCAATATTTTCTTCTTTACTTTATAATTTATTTTTGGTATACTTTTATTAAGTTATTTTAAGGGGAATTAAAATGAGAAATTATTACGATGAATTAGAAGTAAGTAAAACTGCATCACCAGAAATGATAGGTAAAGTATATAAAATTTTAGCAAAGAAGTATCATCCAGATACTACAAAAGAAGCTAATAAGCAAGTAGCAGAGGAAAAATTCAAAATTATAAGTGAAGCATACGAGGTATTATCAGACGAAGCAAAAAGGAAAAAATATGACCTAGAATTGGAACAAAGTAATCCAACTATTTCATATCAAGATTACTTAAATGTTGTTAATCAAAGGGATGCTTTAAATAATAACTTAATAAATTTACAAAATCAACTTAATCAATTAAAAAATTCATATAATTCTAGTATGCAATTTAACAGAAACATTCAAACACAATATAATCAAAATCAATTTAATCAAGCACAATACGGGCAAAATCAATATAGGCAACCGAACCAAACTGTTAATAACTATCAAAGACCAAATGTAAACCCTAATCCGAATGTCAGAAACACAGGTAAAAAATACTATTACAATACTGTTACTGGTCAACCTGTTTCAGCTTCTGATTACTATAAATATAGAATAAAGAAATTTATTTCAAATATTGGATTTTATTTAGTTTTAATAATTATATTTATACTGCTTATTAAGAGCATGTTAACAAATGGGTTAGATGGACTATTTTTTTAATATAAGTATATTTTTTGTTAATAGGTTAAATTATACTGATAGTATAATTTAACCTATTGTTTTCTGTAAAATTAAACCCTATAATGCTATATTTTACTTATTAACGCTTTACATATGAAAGGAGTAGAATTATGGGATTAGATTATACAATAATTGGCGAAAGATTAAAAAGAGCAAGATTAGCAAAAAATCTTACACAAGAACAACTTGCAGAGAAAATTGATGTATCTGTTGCTTTTTTAAGTAGAGCAGAACGTGGTGACGTAAAAATTAATTTATCTAGAATTTCTCAACTATGTGATTTATTAGATATTTCTATTAGTAATGTTTTGACTGGTACTATAAGTAACTCAAAAGATTACTTAACAGAAGATTTTTCTAATTTGTTAAAAAATTGTCCACCAGAAAAATTAAAATTAATTTATGATATTGCTAAGGTAATAATAAACCAATAAAATAAAAAAAAGACGTTCAAACGTCTTTTTTTATTTTATATTAAACTAATTCTAATATAACTACTTCTGCTGCGTCTCCTCTTCTAGGACCTTTTTTAATTATTCTTGTATATCCACCAACTCTATCAGCATATTTTGTAGCTATTTCTCCAAATAATTTTGCTGGTAAATCTACACCTTCTACTTTATTTGTTTTGTTCATTATTTTTCTTCTTGCATTTAATCTTGAAGGCATATCTTTTTGTCTTTTTTCAGTTGTTTCTTCTTTAACAACTTTTAAGTATTCTTTACCATTTTTGCTTGTTACTTTTTCAGTAACTTTATTGCCTTTGCTATCTAATTTAGCTTTAACAACTTTAACTTCAACAGTTTCAAAATTATCTTTTTCTTTAACTGCTAATGCTATTAAACTATCAACAATTGCTTTTATTTCTTTTGCTCTTGCTTCTGTTGTTTCAATTTTACCATGTAAAATTAAATCAGTAGCTTGGCATCTAAGCATTGCTAATCTTTGATCAGTTGTTTTTCCTAATTTTCTATTTATAGCCATTTATTTCACCCTTTCTTCATTTTTTAGTCTTCTTCAGCTGCAAAATCTAAACCTAATGAATGTAATTTGTTTGTAACTTCATCAAAAGATTTCTTTCCTAAATTTCTAACTTTAAGCATTTCTGCCTCTGTTTTATTAGTTAAATCTTCAACAGTAGAAATTCCAACTCTCTTTAAGCAGTTAAATGATCTTACAGATAATTCTAACTCTTCTATTGACATTTCTAATACTTTTTCTTTCATTGATTCTTCTTTTTCAACCATTACTTGTGTGTTTTTAGTTGCTTCTGATAAATCTATGAATAAGTATAGATGTTCTACCATAACCTTAGCAGCTAAACTTAGTGCTTCGTCTGCTTTTAAGCTTCCGTCTGTCCAAACTTCGATTACTAATTTATCGTAATCTATCATTTGACCAACCCTAGTACTTTCAACTGTATAATTTACTTTTCTAACAGGTGTATATATAGAGTCTATTGGTAAAACTGAAATATCTTGATTTGGTTTCTTGTTTTTGCTAGCTATATTATAACCTCTACCTTTATCAGCTGTCATTTCCATTACTATGCTTCCACCTTCGCTAACAGTAGCTATATGTAAATCTGGATTTAATACTTCAACTGTTCCATCTGTTATAATATCTCCTGCTTTGACTTCTCCTTCACCTTTAAAGTTAATTTTTAAGATTTTTTCTTCATTATCATATGATTTTAATCTTACACCTTTTAAATTAACTATTATTTCTGGTACATCTTCTACTACATTTGGTATTGTAGAAAATTCATGTACAACACCTTCAATTTTTACTCCTGTTATTGCACAACCTGGAAGTGATGAAAGTAAAATTCTTCTTAAAGAATTTCCTAAAGTTACTCCATAACCTCTTTCTAATGGTTCGCAAACAAATTTTGCATAATTATTTTCTTCATTTATTTCTAGACATTCAATATTTGGCTTTTCAAATTCTATCATTTTTACCTGCTAAATTTTTTAAAAAACT
>JAZSPC010000011.1:0-10992 GCA_045537285.1 Clostridia bacterium | reverse complement strand
GCAGGCAAAATACAATTTTTCCAAATTGTAAAAAACAAGGTGAAAACAATGATATCCAGTGACTGTAACGGCACACTTATGTTTCCATCTGAAAGCGAAACCATTAAAAACGACGCATTTCTAACAAAACTTGAAAAAGTTGTGTCAGATTTATACAAATTTTTAATCGTTTATGTTACAATAAAAACAAACGAAATGGTTTGAAATAATAGGGTTTTGAGTACATAAATAATAGGATTAAAGAGTATTATTCATCACTAACCATTAAAATGATAGAATAACTTAAAATCCTGCGGTTGAATAAACCGTGCCGGTTCGATTCCGGCCATCTGCACCATAAAACCATACCAATAGGTATGGTTTTATTTTTTGTTTTAAATGATATTTTTTTTAATTTGTGATAAATTATTTATATATAAATTTGGAGGTATATATGAAAGCTTTAATTACAGGTGCATCTTCTGGAATAGGAAGAGAATTTTCAAAGATACTTGCTGATAAAGGTTATGAATTAGTATTAGTTGCAAGAGATGAAGATAAATTAAGAGAATTACAAAAAGAATTAAAAACAAATACAAAAATTGTTTCTATGGATTTGAGTAATGTAGATAATTGTAAAAAACTGCATGCTGAAAATCCAGATATTGACTTGCTTATAAATAACGCTGGTTTTGGAGATTGTGGTAATTTTACACATACAAGTTTAGATAAAGAAATTAGTATGATTAATACTAATTTAACTGCTTACCACATATTAACCAAGTTATATTTAATTGATATGAAAAAAATAAATAAAGGACATATTTTAAATGTGGCTTCAATTGCAGGTTTTATGCCAGGTCCTTTAATGGCTACTTACTATGCTACAAAATCATATATTGTTAGATTATCAGAAAGCATTCGAGAAGAATTAAATAAAGAAAAGTCTAATGTAAAAATAAGTATTTTATGTCCTGGTCCTGTTAAAACAAATTTTAATAAAGTAGCAAATGTTAAATTTTCCTTAAAAGAAAAAAATAGTTATGATGTTGCAAAATATGCTATAAATCATTTAAATAGATTTTATATTTTGCCTGGTATAGATATAAAATTTGCAAGATTAGGAGCTAAACTTTTTCCTTCTAGTTTAGTTGCAAAAATAACTTATATGGTACAAAAAAAGAAATTACAATAAAATATATAAAAAGGACATCGCATGATGTCCTTTAATGAATTCATTAATTTATATTAACACTGATTATTTGTTGTTAACTAAATCTTTTAATGCTTTTCCAGCTTTGAAAACTGGTGCTTTTGATGCTGGTATTTTGATTTCTTCTTTTGTTTGTGGGTTTCTTCCTTTTCTAGCTGCTCTTTTTCTTACTTCGAAAGAACCAAAACCAACTAATTGTACTTTGTCTCCTTTTACTAATGCTTCAGTAACAACGTCTACAAAAGCGTTTAATGTTTCTTCTGCACATTTTTTTGTGTCTCCTGTTTTTGCAGCCATTGCTGCTACTAAATCAGATTTGTTCATTTAAATTTACCTCCTAAAAAGTTTTGAAATATGTAGATTTATTTCTACACTAGCATTATTCGTCATAATACAATAAAATCCTTCTTTATTTTTCAAATATTTTCTTTATACCCATTCTGGGAGTAAGATTTTAGCCATTTTTTGTAAAATAGTCTATTTGTTAATATTGCTTTCTTTTCCATATATACCAAGCCTTACAAGGATTTTATATATCTTATTTCCATATGGTAACATTGTAATTTCATCTTCGTCAAATATTCTTAAAATTACTACCATTATAGCATATATTACAACCGCAATAATCAATGCTAATATTGTTGCTAATTTTGCTGAAATTATACCATTAATCATTATTGTGTATATAAAATATGAACATACACACATTGCAGCAGTCGCAATAGCTGGTTTTAAAATAAATTTTTTAAAGTTCAAATTAAGTTTAATTGTTCTGCTTAAAACTATAAAACTTAGAAAAAATGCTAAAAAGTTATTTACTACTGATGCAATTGCTGAACCATTTACTCCAAATGCTGGATTTGGAACTAATATTAAATTTAATATTAACTTAAACGTTATTCCAACAAATGATGTAACTGCTGGAACTATAATTCTTCCTAATCCTTGTAATGCTCCATTTGTTGTTTGCATTAATACTGCAAAAATTATAGTAAGTGAAAAGATTTGTAATAAAAATCCTCCATCTGGCGCGTTAGGGAATAATAAATTTAATATTGGCTGCGCAAATGTTATCATTCCAAAAGTACAAGGAAGTCCAATTATCATTGTTATTAATAATGATAATGAAATTCTTTTACTTGCTGTTTTAGTATCCCCTTTTGCCATTAAACCAGATACTGATGGCACTAACGCAGTTGCAAATGCTATATTAAACGAAAGCGGAAGTGTTGCCAATGTATCTACTTTTCCTGCTAACATTCCATATTGTGCTTTGGCTATTACATCTGGCAAGAATGTTTTTAATCCTTTAACCACTGTAACAATATCTACTATTTTTGTTAATGTAGATGCTATTGCACTTAGAGTTATTGGAATTGAAACTATTAAAATGTTTCTTACTATTTTTTTAACTCTTTCGTATTTATAGTTTGTTGTAGCTTTTATTTTAGGTATTACAATTTTTCTAAATTTCCTATAATACATTACTATATATGCAAAACTTAGTAGTACTGATAAAGTTGTTGCTAAGTTTGCACCTGCTGCCATATATGTTGTATCAAGATTTGTAGCCATACCTATAAATTGAACTGCTAATATTGTAATTAATGTTTTAAATACTTGTTCTAATGATTGTGATTTTGCTGTTACAGATACTTTATCTAATCCATTAAAATATCCTCTTAAAACAGATGCTATTGTAACAAATGTAATTGCAGGAGATAATGCTTGAAGTGACATCATTGCTTCTGGAACTTCTATTGCATTTGCTATTGCTCCCGCTCCAAAGAATAATATTAATGTTCCTGTTAAACCAATTACTCCAAAAGTTAATAAAGCTATTCTAAATATTCTATGTGCACCTTTATAATCATCTACCGCTACTCTCTCTGAAATCATTTTTGAAATAGCATTTGGTACACCTATTGAAGAAATTGTAAGAAGCATCGCATAAATTTGATATCCGCTAGCATAAATACCATTTCCTACATCTCCAAATCCTTCTTTATTAGTTAAATATATTTTTGATACTAGTCCTAATAATTTTATCAAAACTTGTGAAAACATTAAGGCTAATACGCCTTTCATAAATCCATCTTTTTTCTCTAATTTTTTAGTATTTTCCATTTTACCACCTTTTGATTTATTCTAATTTTATGTGTTGCTAACTAATTATATTAATAAAAGTAAAATTATTCAATAGTTTTAGCTTAAATTTTAATTACTAAAAATTAGAAATTTTTTTAACAAAATGTGCAAAAACTCTTGTTTTTTTAGCGATTTTGTAAGATAATATAAGTAGTTATGTTTTATTTAAGAAAGGACTATTTATTATGAAAATTATAGATAAGTTTTTGAAATTTCTAAAAACTGATAGAAACACGTTTTTTACATACTTATTAACAGTATTAGCTATATACTTTACAGTAGATAGATTAGTTGAATTAGTGCTAATGATGTTAACAGGTGTTTCTTCTACATATTGGGGACCAATTCAATATACAATTGCATTAGCTTGCCCAATATTTGCATTCTTATTTGGATGTTCTTCATCTTTTGTAAAGAGTGCTGACATGAAAATATCATTCCTATATTTATATATTACATGTTTATATATTATAGGAATTACAATGGCAGTGGAATGGATAAATATGATTTGTTGGTTATTATTTATGGCAACACCTGGTTATGTAACAATAGTAACTGAGTTCTCAAACTTAATAAGACCAGCATTCCAATCATTAGCAATATACTTACCACTAGTTACTTTCTATCCATTAATAAAATGGTTAATGTTAACAATTAATGATACATTATTTATTCGTTTATCACTTATCGAATACGCAGGTATCAACCTTTCTGAAAAGAAAGAAGGTGTCGGTGCTTATGCATGTGAAATGCCATTAAGTGTTGATGCTCAATTTGGTAAAGATGTACGTATGACAGAGCAAGGTAGATTTCAATCAACATTTATATGTGGTATATCTGGTAGTGGTAAAACAGCTATGATGTTTGAACCAATGATGGCAAAAGACTTAGAAAAGAAATTCTTCTTTAAAGAAACATCAAAAGAACTTGGTTTTACTGCATTAAAAACTAAGATTGCTACATTAAACTGTCCATATGATAATGAATATATAAACGAAAACTTTAATTTAAACATGCTTACTCCTGCACAAGGAAAAGAAAAAGTATTTAAAGCTTTCGTAAATAAAATGATCTTAGGCACAACCCCAGACGGTATAGATTATAGAGATCTAGGTTTAACTTCTATGTCACCTGATTACGAATCAACATCAAGAATAATGGAAGTTGCTAAAAACTTTAATATACCAGTAAATTTAATAGATCCAAACAATTCAAGTTCAGTTGGTTTAAACCCATTTGCATTTGAAGATCCTATAAAAATTGCAATTATAATTTCTTCTGTATTAAAAGAAATGTATGCAAAAGCAGGAATGGATTTAGAAGAAGCCTTTAAACAAAACGCTTCACTTCAAGCAGTAGAAAATATATGTATTTTATTAAAAGAAATGTACCCTAGATTACATGATGGAGACTTACCTAACTTAGAAGATATGCTTAACATGTTTAATGATTTCTCATTAGTAGAAGATATGTGTAAAACATTAATGCAAGATGAAGAGCTTGCTCAAAAATACAAATTACAAATAGGTTACTTTAAAAAGCACTTCTTTGCAGATGGTATTAATAAAGAAGAAACAGAAAAATATATTGCACCTGCTGCCTCTCAATTAGATGTATTATTAAGGATTTCTGGTGTAAAGAATATTCTTTGTAACAGAACAAATAACTTAAATTATGATAAAGTTTTAGCAAACGGAGAAATTACATTAGTATGTACAAGACGTGGAGATTTAGGTGCTTCTGTTCATACAGCATTTGGTCTATTCTTCCTACTATTAATGCAATATTCTGTTTTAAGAAGACCTGGTACTGAAAAAACTAGAATACCACACTTCTTATACATAGACGAATTCCCAGATTTCGTTACACATGCTACAACTAATATGTTTACATTATATAGAAAATATAAGATTGGTATAACAATATCAGCTCAAAATATTAGACAATTAGGTGAACAAAGTAGAGATAAAGATAAAAATCAAGAAACAATTCTTGCAAACTGTGCTAACAAGTTCGTATTTGGAAACAACTCTCCTGAGGACAACGAATGGTGGTCAAAAGAACTTGGTGAAAAAAGAGAATGGGATTTCACATATTCATACGATACTAAAAAGGTGGAATATGATGATAAACGTGGAAATGCTCTTCTAAAATATAAACCAAACTTCACAGCTGGTAAAATCCAAAGTATGGGAGCTAAGCATTGTTTCTATAAAGTAAAATTACCAAATGGTAAAAATAATGTTGGATACATCAAAGTAGACTTCTTAGCTTCTAAATATCACGAGAAACACGAAAGTAAACAATATAATTTCAACAAATTTATAGCTAGTGGAATTAATCACCAAGACGCTCCGGATGAAAATACAAAACCAAAATTCGATTTAAAAAAGATTAAATTTGATGTTGATAGCAATGGTGATGTAGACCCTATCCAACACAATACAAATAATAATAATTAATGTAAAAAAGATTAGAGTTAATTAAAACTCTAATCTTTTTATTTCTTATAATTCTATTTTTTTATCTTCTCTATTATTTCTTTATAATCCTTTGAATTTATTATTGCGCTTCCTGCAACAATAATATTAACTCCTGCTTCTTTTAAAATCTCTTTATTTTCCAAATTTATTCCGCCATCTACTTCTATGTCTATATCAATATTCTTTTCGCTTATATAGGCTTTTAGAGCCTTTACTTTTTCTATTGTCTCTGGTATTAATTTTTGCCCACCATATCCGGGTTCTACTGTCATTACTAAAACCAAATGAACTAATGGCAAGTACTCTAATATCTCTTCTACCTTTGTATTAGGTTTTATTGATATTCCTACCTTTATTCCATTTTCTTTTATATATTTAATTAAACTTAATACCTCTTTTTTGTCCTTACATGCTTCTAAATGAAAAGTAATTATATTAGGTGCATATGGGATAAATGAATCTATATATGATTTAACATCTTCTACCATTAAATGTACATCTAATGGCAAATTCGATATTTGTTTAATATGACTACAATATTCGTGCATTATTTCTGTTGTATCTTGTTCAACAAACTTTCCATCCATTACATCTATGTGGAAATAGTCTGTTTTTGCAACTTCTAAGTTATAGAATGTTCCTAATGCATCTTCTTTTTTTACTGATAAAATTGATGTTGATACTTCTACCATTTGTGGTCCTCCTTATCTTTTA
Organism: Clostridia bacterium; assembly: GCA_045537285.1. GTDB lineage: Bacteria > Bacillota > Clostridia > TANB77 > CAG-508 > HGM13634. Next base: position 4,455 of record JAZSPC010000011.1, on the reverse strand, counting down.
ATTCCTCATATATTTTTTTATAATTATTATATCTTGTTTCTGATATTTTTTCGTTTTCTAATGCATCTTTTATTCCACAAACACTTTCTTTTATATGTGTACAATCTGCATATTCACATTCTTCTATATACTCATTAAATTCTTTGAAATATTTATATAATTCCCTATATGGTATTTCATAAATATCAAAATTTGAAAACCCTGGTGTATCTGCTATATATGCATTTTCTCCCACTTTATATAGTTTAACAGAAGTTGTTGTGTTCTTACCTTTACTATTTTTTAAGCTAATTTCTCCCTCTTCTGTTTTGTTGTTTGCAAAAATAGAGTTTATTAAAGTAGATTTACCTACTCCTGAATTTCCAGAAAATGCGCTTATTTTACCTTTTAAGTATCTCTTTAATTCTTCTATATTTATATTCCCTTTTGCATTTGTTTTAATAACTTTATAACCAATACTAGAATATATTTTTTCAATGATATTTGCTTGTTCTTCATCTAAATCTATTTTATTTATTACTATAATCGGTTCTACATTTAAATATTCTGCAAAAGCTAATTGTTTATCTAGCATTAATAAATCTGGCACGGGATTTTTAGAAGATACCACTAAAATTAGTTGTGTTAAATTAGCCATTTTAGGTCTTTTAATGTACTTTTCTCTGTCCACTACTTCTACTATGTTTCCTTTTACATCTTCTAACTCTATTAAAACATTATCCCCCACAACTGGTTTTAAATCTTTTGTTTTAAATATGCCACGTGATGTACATTCATATACTTTTTCTTCTACTTCTACATAGAAAATATTTGATATTATATTTATTATTTTTCCTTTTAATTTCATTCTTACCTCTGTATATAAAAATCAAAGGAACTTATGGGACCAAGTTCCTGCCCGTAAGTTCCCATTATATTAATCTATTGTTATAGATGTTCTTGATTCTAAATCCATTCCCAACCAATCTTCTGTATATCTAGTTCCATCTATTAAAACTTTTATATCTACCCAAGATTTATTAGTAAATTCTGCCACTAAACTTTCTGTTTTAGCATTCACCATTTGTTGATCTTCTGGTAATATAGATTGATTATTCACTTGTATATCTACTCTTACCATTTTATCTGTTCCATCTTCATTAGATGTTGTTTTTCCATTTCTTTCTAATAAAGATTTAACATTTACAACTATTGTTGCTTTTTTCTCTGTTGGTAAAACATTTATTGATATATTAATATATGAATCTTTTTCAACCTCTGTATTTGGATCTAAATCCTGATATACAACCACTCCATCTGGCATACTTTCATCAACATCAGTATATGTATATCTTAATTTCAATCCACTTTCTTTAATCATATCTTTTGCCACATCTTCTGTTTTACCAGTTAAATCAGGAACAATAACCATTTCTGTCCCTTTGCTTACTTTTATTACTACTGTTTCTCCTGCATCTATTTCTGTTTTCGCTTCTATACTTTGTTCTGTTACATAACCTGCTTCAACTTTTTTGTTATATTCTTCTTCAACAGTTACTTTTAATCCAAGTGTTTCTAATTCGGTTGTTGCTTCATCAACTTTCTTACCTACAACTTTTGGAACCTCTACTAAATTTCTACCTTTACTTATTACTACACTTATTGTACTACCTTCTTTTACTGCAAAATCTTCTGCATAAGGTGGCTCTTGTGAAATTATACATCCAACTGGTACTTCTTTGCTAAATTCTTCCCCAACAATTTCAAATAGTAATTTAGAGCTATTTGCTTCTGATTTTGCTTGTGTTTGTTCTTTTCCAACTAAATTTGGTATCTGAATATCTTTTTTAGCAAATGCATTTAATAACATATTTGTTGCAAATATTGTTAATGCAAATAATATTATTGCTCCTATTGTAATTAATAATATCTTATGTTTCTTCATAAATCCTTCTTTCCTTTTTTCTTCTCGTACTTCTGATTTATCATATATTGTAGATAACCTTTGTGTTGGAAAATCATTTTCTTGCTTTTCCATTACTACAAAATCACCTGTTGGATTTTTAGCGGCTCTACTTAAATCTTTTAACATTTCTGTTGCTGTTTGATATCTTAAATTAATATCTTTTTGCATCGCCTTCATAATAATATCATTTATAGATTTTGGAACTTCTGGATTAAGTTCTATTGGTTCTTTTGGAGTTTCTTGCATATGTTTCAAAGCTACCGAAACAGGTGTATCTGCATTAAATGGTAATTTTCCTGTTACCATTTCATATAGTACTACTCCTAGTGAATATAGGTCAGATTTAGGATCTGTAAATCCTCCTCTTGCATGCTCTGGTGAAAAATAATGTACTGAACCTATTGTACTTCCAAAAGCTGTTATTGTTGAATTTGAAACCGCTTTTGCTATACCAAAATCTGTTACTTTTGCAATTCCATCTTCTGTTATTATTATATTATGTGGTTTTATATCTCTATGTATTATATGGTTTTTATGTGCTGTTTCTAGTGCAGATGCTATTTGAATTGCAACATTAACAGACCATTTCCAAGCTACTTTTCCATCTTCATTTATTATTTCTTTTAATGTTTTTCCTTTTATTAGTTCCATTACAATGTAGTGTAAATCTCCTTCACTTCCTACATCATATACAGATACAATATTAGGATGTGTTAAACTTGCAGCAGCTTGTGCTTCTGTATTAAATCTTTTTATGAATTCTTCGTCAGTAGTAAATTCTTCTTTTAATACTTTTACTGCTACGAATCTATTTAATACATGGCACTTTGCTTTATACACAGTTGCCATTCCACCATTTCCTACTTTTTCTATTATTTCATATCTATTTCCTAACAATCTACCCTCTAAATTCATTTTATAAATCTAACCTCCAACTTATTTAAGGATTAATTATTCTTGTTTAATACTACAATTACTGTTATATTATCTAATCCACCATTTTCATTTGCTTTATCTATTAATTTATCTGTTGCTATATCTATATTAAATTTAATTATTTCATATATTTCTTGATCTTTTACCATATTTGTTAGACCATCTGATGTAAGTACTAAAACATCGTCTTTCAGGAAACCTTTTACCGTTACATCTGGTTCAACAAAAGATGTACACCCCAGCGCTTTTGTTAGCATATTTTTTTTAGGATGATGCACCGCTTCTTCCTTAGAAATTGTACCATCTTTTACTAGTTTTTGTACATAACTATGGTCTGTTGTAAGTTTTCTTATAAATTCTTTTCTAATTCTATATATTCTACTATCTCCAACATGACCTATATATACTCTGTTATTATGAACCAAAGCCACTTCAATAGTTGTTCCCATTCCTTGTAGTTCAGGAATTTCTTTTGATTTTTCATATACCAACATGTTTGCATATTCTATCGCATTTTTTACTAACTCTTGCAATTTTTCTTTTGTATGCTCTATTTCTGCAAAATTATTTTCTATAAAGTCTTTTGTAGCTGTTACAGCAAGTGAACTTGCTATTTCGCCACCATTATATCCTCCCATACCGTCTGCTACTATATACAAGCCCACAGTATCACTTGGTTGAGAAGCATAATATGCATCTTGATTCATTTCTCTTGCTCTACCAATATCTGATTTAGCAAAAACCTTCATCTAATTTTCTCCTATTCTTGTAAATTTTTTCTTCTTAATTGTCCACATGCTGCATCAATATCTGAACCTAATTCTCGCCTTATTGTTGCAACAATTCCTTTTGAATTTAAATAATCTCTAAATTTTATTATGTTTTCATTTGAGCTTTTAGTATATTGTCCATTTTCTATTTTATTAATTGGTATTAAATTAACATGGCACAACATGCCTTTTAATAATTTTACCAATTCTTGTGCATCTTTTAAATTATCATTATTATCTTTTGCTAAAGCATACTCAAAAGAAATTCTCTTGTTTGTTTTTTCAATATAATATTTACAAGCTTTTATTAATTCTTCTATTGGATACGCATTATTAATTGGCATCATTTCACTTCTTGTTTTATTGTTACTGCTATGAAGTGATATTGATAATGTACATTGCATTTGTTTATCTGCAAGTTCATATATTTTAGGTACTATTCCACTTGTTGATATACTAATGTGTCTTGCTCCTATTGCTAGTCCTTTTGGATGATTTAAAACTTTAATTGCATCCATTACATTATCATAATTATCAAGTGGTTCTCCTATACCCATAAATACAATATTAGAGATTCTAATTCCTACATCTCTTTCTATTGCAAGTAATTGTTCAACAATTTCACCAGCTTCAAGGTTTCTTGAAAATGGTATTCCTGTTGATGCACAGAATTTACATCCCATTTTGCATCCTATTTGACTTGATACACAAATAGTATAACCATGATGGTATTGCATTAATACACTTTCTATTAAGTTTCCATCATCATCTTGAACATCAAATAAATATTTTTTTGTACCATCA
>JAZSPC010000020.1:0-18105 GCA_045537285.1 Clostridia bacterium | reverse complement strand
TAATAACTAATTTATTTTTAAACGCAAAAAAGACAGGTAAATATTTTACCTATCTTTTATTCGTATATTTAATAAAGCATATTTTATGCTTGCTTCTTTTTTATTTATTAAATTACCTTGTGTGTGTGTGTGTGTGTGTGTACTCTCACAACGGTTTCAGCCATTTTTATTCCTCGCTTTTCTTTTGTTTATTTTTACTTTTTATTATTTTATATTTAAATTTTATTTTTGTCAATACTAAAACGAAATTTTATTTATCCCAAGGACCTTTTCTAAATCTTTCATATTCCTCTTCTTTTCCGTCTGCCTTTTCTATTGGAATATTTTCCATGTCTCCGCCTTGTTCTTCAAATTCATCAACTTCTTTATCTATATTTTCAATATTATATATTCCTTTATATCCTGCCGCTATTTTTTGCATTTCCAAAGAAGTTTGTATTCCAATATTTCTTGTTTCTAACTGAACTTCTACCGCATCATTTCCTTCCATGGTTTTACGCCCTGCATATACTTGTGCATAATCTGTTACCTTCTTTTGTTCAGCTGATAAGTATAAATCAGGATTTTCTTTTGATTTAAACCTTCTCATAGTGTATGCTCTATTTCTTTCAGCATATCCACCCAATTCTAATTTTGTGTTTTCATCATTCGTAGGATTCTTACCAGTAGCTCTATCTATTTCAAAGAAATCCTCTATTGTTTTTCCTTCTATATCTTCTATTATACGTCCCTTATCATCTAACATATATATTGTCATATCATAAGATAAGATATTTTCATCATTTTGCATTGGTTTTGCAATAGCTATTTCTTTCACTTGTGGAGGTAAGTTAAATCCTCTACTTACAGTAGTCCAATCATCAATATATGTATGATTTACATCTATTGTTTGAATTACATATTTAGGCTTTACTCCTGTTATGTGGTTTTCTTTTTCGAATTCTTCCTCATTATTCTTACTATCTTCTTTTTCTTTATCTATATTTTTTTCTTCTTCAAGTCCATGTAAATTATTAGTTGTTAGCTCTTCATCTTGTTCTTCTTCTGGTTTTTCTTCATTTTCCTTAGTTGCATCTATTACATCTTTTATTGGATTTGCTGATTCATATTCTCTCATTAATGCTGTAAAATCAACTTCTTTACCATTTAAATAATACATTTCCCAAACTTCACCAGTTTCTGGATCTTCTGCTAATGCTACACATAAATCAAATTGTTCTTTTTCCTTTGTCTTTCTATTAACTAATTCTACCGGCTTGTTATAATGAATTACATCTGTTATTTCACAATTCTCATATCCAGGATGATTTTTCTTTATATCTTTCTCTGCTGTCTTTCTTATGACCTCTAATTTTTCTAACATCTCTTGTTTTTCCTTTTCCATAGGCTCCTCCTAAGTTTATTTTTAATCTATTATTTCTCCAATTAAATCATAGTCTTTTATATCTATTATTTTACAATTAACAAACTTATTTAGCAAGTCTTTATCAGTAGCATTTTTTATATATACAACTCCATCCATTTCTGGAACATCCATTTTAGTTCTTCCTACTAAACATTTATTATCAAATGTTTTATTTTCAATTAGTACCTCATATTCTTTGCCAATTCTCTTTTCTAAATTTTGTTTTGATATTCCTTGTTGCAGACTCATTATTTTATTATATCTTGCTCTTTTCGTATTTCCATGTATTTGATTTGGTAATTTTTCTGCTGGTGTTCCATCTTCTTTCGAATACATAAATACTCCTAATTTGTCGAATTTGGTTTCTTTTACAAAATTATATAATTTTTCAAAATCCTCCTGCATTTCTCCTGGGAATCCTACTATTAAAGAAGTTCTTAGTATTGCATCTGGAATTTCTTTTCTAATCTTTAAAATTAATTGTTTAATACCTTCTTCTGTACTTTTCCTATTCATTCTTTTTAACACTGAATTTGATATATGTTGCATAGGTATATCAAAATATTTACATATTTTATCATTTTCTTTTACAACTTTTATTAATTCGTCTGTTATTGTTTCTGGATATGAATATAAGAATCTTATCCATCTTATACCTTCTATTTGGCATAGTTCTCGTAATAATTCTGCAATCCTTGATTTACCATACAAATCAATTCCATATTTAGTTGTATCTTGTGCTATTACTATTAATTCCTCGTAACCTTTTTGAGCTAAATATTCCGCTTCATCTATAATATCTTCAAACATTCTACTCCTTAAAGGACCTCTTATATATGGAATTGCACAATATGTACATCTATTACTACATCCTTCTGCTATTCTTAAATATGCAGTTTTATTGCCGGTTGTAATTACTCTGTTTATATAGTTTTCTAATCTGTTATAGTCTTGTTCTTCATTGTTTGAATTTTCTTTTAATACTTTTTCTAGTTTTTCACATATATTATCATACTCAGAAAATTTAATAAATAAATCAACTTCTGGAATTGCTTTTTCTAATTCTTCTTTATATCTTTCTACTAAACATCCCATTACTATTAATGCTTTACATCTTTTTTTCTTATATTCTGACATTTCCAAAATTGTATTTATTGCCTCTTCTTTTGCTGATTCTATAAATCCACATGTATTTATTACTATAATATCTGCTTGTTTTTCATCATTTACTATATTGTAATTTTTATTTTTAAATATTCCAATTAAAATTTCAGTATCTATTAAATTCTTGCTACATCCCAGTGATATAAATCCTACATTCATTTATTATTCCTCCAATTAATATTTTAACATAGTTTTTTAAATTATAAAATATTGAATTATAAAAAATTATATGATATTATATAAGAGTTGTAAATATAAATACAAAAAGAAACGAGGTATAAAATATGAATAAAACATTAATTTTCGGACATAAAAGTCCTGATACAGATTCAATTTGTTCAGCATTGGTTATGGCAAATTTAGAAAAACATTTAAGTTTAGATAATGGACCTACTCCATGTAGATTAGGTGAATTAAATAAAGAAACTGAGTATGCTTTAAATTATTTTAAAGTAGAAGCTCCTGAACTTATAGATAGTTTAGAAAATGGTACAGAAGTTATATTAGTAGACCATAACGAGTTTATGCAAAGTGCTAATAATATAGAAAATGCAAAAATTATGAAAGTTGTAGATCACCACAGAATATGTGGATTTCAAACAGCTGAGCCATTATTCTATATGGCTGAACCCGTGGGATGTACATCTACAATTCTTTTCTCAATATATAAAATGAATAATATGGAAATTAATCCTACAATAGCAGGATTAATGTTAAGTGCTATTATTTCTGATACATTACTTTTAAAATCACCAACAACTACAATAAAAGATGTTAAAGCTGTTGAAGAATTAGCTAAAATTGCTAATGTTGATTACAAAGTTTATGGATTAGATATGTTAAAAGCTGGAACAGATTTGTCTGGATATACAGCAGAAGAACTTATTAATATTGACGCCAAATGTGTTGATATGAATGGAAATAAAGTTAAAGTAGCACAAGTAAATACAGTTGATATAGAAGATGTATTAAAAAACCAAGTCGAAATTGAAACTGCTATTAATAATACAATAACAAATGAAAACTTAGATTTATTTGTATTTGCTATAACAGATATAGTAAATAGTAATTCAGAAGCTATTGCTCTTGGAAAAAGAGTAGATATAGTAGAAAAAGCATATAATGTTAAATTAGAAAATAATAGAACTTTCTTACCTGGTGTTGTTTCTAGAAAAAAACAAATGTTACCAGTAATGCAAGAAAATGCTTAGTAAATATATATAAAATTACCCCTCACACAAACTGTGTGAGGGGTTTGTTATAGTTACCAACTTAGAGAACTATAACAAAGGAGTAAGGACTTTAATCAAGTATTCGAATCAATCTCTCTGCATCATAATAGAGACGTACTGCAAGGCGAAGAACAATACCAAGTCTTGTTTTAAGCACTGTTATTCTCTCTCCTAACAGTTCGTTTTCTTTAATCTCTTTGACATAATTTTCAAGATGTCTTATAGGATGAAGATTTTCATCAGAATAATTTCCATATGAGTAATTTGAACTCATTGCAAATATTCTTACTGATTCAAGATCATGTTTCCAGAGCTGTTCCGGATCCTGCATCATCTCTCCATCAAGTTCAATAATAAGAGTATATGTATCCTTATACATCTCATATGCAAGATCTTTTACTTTTGCAAATCTTTCTTTCAGAACCTTAGTTCTAAAAGGTGCAACAGAACCAGCCATTATTTCGGCTATATATTCGTCCATATGCCGAATCGGATGTAACGCTTCAATACTGTACTTCTGTCCCATTTATTAATCCTCCTTTAATTTTTTTGTCTAGGACAAGCTTTATTGTATCATATTATGTAAATTTTTGCAATATACAACTTTAAAATAAAAAGGACTAAGTTTTTACTTAATCCTTAATTTATTAAATATTTCTATATTTTTCTCTTGCAACATAAGTTGTATGTAATAACTCATGAGATTTATGACTTCCTGGTTTTTCTAAAAATTCTTTATATAATTTCTTAACAGCTGGGTTTTCATGTGATTTTCTAATTGTAGATTTTTCATCTATTGTATATAAAGCATCAGCTCTTAGTTTTCTCACATCAACTTCTGCTCTTACCTTTGAGCTTTTTATTGGTTGTCCTCCACCCATTATACATCCACCTGGGCATGCCATTATTTCTACAAATTGATAATCTGCTTTACCTTCTTTAATTTCATCTAATATTTTCTTAGCATTAGATAATCCATGAGCAACTACAACTTTAAGCTCTGTTCCATCTAAATCAACACTTGCTTTCTTAATTCCTTTTTTACCTCTTACATCTTCAAAGTTTACTTCTTTTAACTCTTTTCCGGCCACCGTTTCATAAGCAGTTCTTAAAGCCGCTTCCATAACTCCACCTGTTGTTCCAAATATTGCAGCAGCCCCAGTTGCTTCTCCCATAGGGTCATCAAATTTAGAATCTTCTAATCCTATAAATTCAATATTTGCTTGTTTTATCATTCTTGCAAGTTCTCTTGTTGTTATAACTGCATCTACATCATCTGGCATTTGCTCTCTTGTTTTTTCAAACTTTTTAGCAACACATGGCATTACAGATACAACATACATTTTCTTTGGATCTATTCCTTGTTTTTCTGCATAATATGATTTTAATATTGCTCCAAACATTTGATGTGGTGATTTACAGCTTGATAAATGTCCTAGAAGTTCTGGATAATTTAATTCTATATATCTTATCCATCCTGGGCTACAAGATGTAATCATAGGAATTTCTTTGTTTTCTTTAAATCTTTCTATAAATTCATTTGCTTCTTCCATTATTGTTAAATCTGCACCTGTATTTGTATCAAATACTTTATCAAATCCTAACATTTTTAAAGCTGTTACCATTTTTCCTTCTACATTTGTTCCAATAGGCATTCCGAATTCTTCACCTAATGCAACTCTTACGGCAGGAGCTGTTTGAACAACTACATATGTATCTTTGTCTCTTAATTTTCTAAATACATTTTTTGTTTCATCTTTTTCTTTTAATGCTCCAACCGGACACGCTTGTATACATTGTCCACAAAATGTACAATTTACATCATTTAAACTTGCTTCGTTTGTTGTAGAAATGTGTGATTTAAATCCTCTTCCTGCAACATCTATTGCTGATATTTGTTGTATATTTTTACATGTTGCAACACATCTTTTACACATTATACATTTACTTGCATCTCTTACTATTGATGGTGATAAATCATCAATATGTGGTTCTACTTCTTCACCTGGATATTCTATATCTGTTATTCCAAATTTTTCCGCCAATAGTTGAAGCTCACAATTTCCATTTCTAACACATGTTAAACATGTTCTATTATGTGATGATAATATTAAATCTAATATTACTCTTCTTGCTTCATTTATTTCAGGAGTATTAGTTTTAATTACCATTCCTTCTTCTGCCATTGTATTACAAGATGGTACAAAACCTCTTCTGCCTTCTATTTCTACTATACACATTCTGCAATCACCAGCAGCATTTATTTCTTTTAAGAAACATAGAGTTGGTATATCTATATTTGCTTTTCTTGCAGCAGCTAAAACAGAAATACCTTTTTCTACTTCTATATCTCTTCCGTCAATATTTATTTTTATCATTTCAGCCATTTATATTTTCTCCTTCCTATTTATGTATTGCTTTGAATGGGCATTTATCAACACATGCTCCACATTTAATACAGATTTCTGGATTAATTTTGTGTGCTTGTTTTACTTCACCTGTTATTGCATTTACAGGACATTGTCTTTTACAAATTCCACATCCCTTACATAGTTCTGGATTGATTTCTATATTTGCTAATGCTTTACATTCACCTGCTGGACATTTTCCGTCTTTAATATGTGCTATGTATTCATCTTTAAAATATTTTATTGTAGATAGTACTGGGTTTGGAGCTGTTTGGCCAAGTCCACATACAGAAGCCTTTTTAATTGTATTAGCTAATTTTTCTAGCTTCTCAATATCATCTTCTTCTCCATTTCCTTCTGTTATTCTATTTAATATCTCAAGCATTCTTTGGGTACCAATTCTGCATGGAGTACATTTTCCGCATGATTCATCTACTGTAAATCCTAAATAGAATTTAGCAAGATTAACCATACATTTTGTATTATCCATTACGATTAATCCACCTGACCCCATCATTGAACCTATTGAAGCAAGAGATTCATAATCGATTGGTGTATCTAAATGCTCTAGCGGTATACATCCGCCTGATGGACCACCGGTTTGAGCTGCTTTGAATTCTTTTCCGTCTGGTATTCCTCCACCTATATCAAATACTATTTCTCTTAATGTTGTTCCCATTGGTACTTCAACTAATCCTATATTTACAACATTTCCTCCTAACGCAAATACTTTTGTTCCTTTTGATGTTTCTGTTCCAATACTTGAATACCATTTAGCGCCATTTAATATTATTTTAGTTATATTCGCATATGTTTCAACATTATTTATTAATGTCGGTTTTTGCCATAATCCTGCATTTGCTGGGAATGGTGGTTTTAATCTTGGTTGACCACGTCTTCCTTCTATTGATTCTAGTAATGCTGTTTCTTCTCCACAAACGAATGCGCCAGCACCTAATCTTATTTCTAAATCAAAGTTAAAATCTGTTCCAAATATATTTTTACCTAATATTCCATATTCTCTTGCTTGATCAATTGCTTTTTGGAATCTTTGTACAGCTATTGGATATTCAGCCCTTACATATATATATCCCATATCTGCACCAATTGCATATCCTGCTATCATCATAGCTTCTATAACACAGTGTGGGTCTCCTTCTAGGATACTTCTATCCATAAATGCTCCTGGATCACCTTCGTCTGCATTACAAACAACATATTTTTGTTTTCCCGCAGCCATTTTTGTGAACATCCACTTTTTACCTGTTGGGAAACCTGCTCCCCCTCTACCTCTTAAACCTGATTCTAATATTTCATTTATTACATCATCTTGGCTCATAGAAGTTAAGACTTTTTCTAATGCCTTATATCCATCAAATGCTATGTATTCATCTATATTTTCTGGGTCTATTACACCACAATTTTGAAGTGCTATTCTTTTTTGTTTTTTATAGAAAGTTAATTCATCTAATCTATCTACTAATGTTCCGTCTACGTCTTTACATAGTAATCTTTCTACTTTTTTTCCTTCTATAATATGAGTATTTACTATTTCTTCACAATCTTCTGGTGATACCATTGCATAGAATGTATCTTCTGGTCTGATTATTACTATTGGGCCTTTTGCACAAAGTCCAAAACAACCTGTTTGAATTACTCTTACATTATCTATTCCTTTTTCTTCTAGAATTCTCTTAAAGTTTTCAATTATCTTAGGTGATTTGGAAGATGTGCATCCTGTTCCTCTACACACTAAAATATGTTTTTCTCTTGTATTAGCTACAAGGTTTACTCGTAAATCTAACTCTTTTCTTTTCTCTTCTCTTATTTTATTTATCTCTTCTAATGTCTTCATTATAGCCTCCTATTCCTTATCCATATATTCTTGAATAACTTTTTTCATTAATTCAGGAGTTGCTTTTCCATAAACTTCATCATTTACAGTAAATACTGGAGCTAAACCACATGCTCCTATACATCTTGTTGCTTCTAATGAGAATTTTCCGTCTTCCGTTGTTTCTCCTTCTTTTATCTTTAAAGCTTCTTTGGCTGTATCTAATAGTTTTTCAGAACCTTTTACAAAACAAGCTGTTCCTAAACATACTGCTATATTGTATTTTCCTTTTGGTTTTAACGTAAATCTTGAATAGAATGTTATCACACCATAAATTTCTGCCATTTCTAGCCCTAAATATTCAGATATTGCCATCTGTGCTTTTGTTGGCACATATCCATAGTGTTCTTGTACTTCATTTAATATTTGAATTAAATTACTTTTATTCTTTTCGTATTTTGTTAAAATTTCTTCCATTTTGGGGTCTTTCCCGCCACAATTGCATTTACAAGTATTACTCATATTAATCCTCCTTTTTAACTCCACTTTATTTTATCAAATCTTTCGATATTATTCAACAAATTTCTATTAGAAATATTTGGTATAAAAGAATGCACTAATCAATAGTGATTAATGCATTCTTTTATAATTATTTAATTATATGTTTTGTTTATTCTTTTATTAATATTTTGTCCATTATTTATACATTCACTGAATAGCTCTTTATTCTATTCTTAATCATGTTTAACTCCGTCTTTTTATTATCTAGCTTTGTCTTTAATTCTTCAATTTGTCTTTGATATAACAGATTTAAATTATGGACTTCCTCTGATGACATTGAAGACAACTCTATTTCTCTATTTTCAAATTGTTTTTGTAAATTAATAAGATTAGGGTCTTCTTCATGCTCAATCTTAATTTCATTTAAAAAATCTTTTCTATTATCTTCCATATTTAAGGTTGTATCTTGTTCTATGTTTTGTTCTCTATAAAATGCTTTTCTAAAAAAATTAATAAATTTAGTAAAAATATTCTCTTTTCTTACTTGCAAATATTTATTTTCCATAATTATATACCTCTTTTGTTATTTTTCCTCTAAATCATTAAGCTCTAATTGTTTTCTAATTTTGCTATTTCTTAAAGTTGCTTCTTCTTTTTGCAATTCATCTATTTGTTGCTGTAAAGAAGAAATTTCTGCTTTTAATTCTTCTCTTTTCATAATAGCTTCTTTTATTGCTTGTTCTTCTTTTTCTCTTTCGCTAAGTTCTTTTTCACTTGATAATGTAGGTTCATAAAATTCAAACTCTAAATCACTATTAATTTTAGCTCCACTTAAAACCTTTTTACTATTTCTTAGCCACATCTGTAACCAACCAGATTTTTCTCCACCTTCTGTCATTCTTTCTAAGCCGTTTTTAGCTCTATTATAATTAAACAAAAATTGTTCAACAAGTGTTACTCCTGCTGATAATAATCCTTCGCTTGCGCCAACTTTTATTGGTTTATTTGCCATTTTAAAACCTTGTTTTTCTTTTTCTTTGGACCACGTTTTGTAATCTACACACCCTATTTGCTTTAATGTGGCAGAAATTTGCTCAAAATTTTCTTCTGTTAAATCTTCTTTTTCTATATGTTTAATTGTAGATAATACTTGTTGTAAAAATTCTCTTTCACTCAGTTCGTCTTTATCTATATTACTTAATGTCTCAACTATTTCTTGTATTGTTAATGGTTCTTTATCTTCCATATATATTTCTCCTTAGGTATACTATTCTTTTTAAATTATATCATAGTTATTGCTATTAAGTATTTATTTAATACAAAAAACATCTAATTGTAATATCTTCGTAATATTTCAATCAAATGTTTTGGTTTAATACATATTCAAATTAGCTGTGCGTGTGCATTCCTTATACGAACGCACACGCACAGCTTCCACCTTTAATTTTAGAGTATGCGTACCTAACTGCACAAGAGCATTGTAAATGTATGAAATAGGAAAATATCAAATCACTTTTAAAACAAGCACAAGTTAATAATATATTATCAGAAATCAAGTTGAGTATATTATAAATACATATTGCAGAGAATAAAAAGAAATGATAAAATATACTAAATTTCGATAAAATATTATAAAAGATAAATGGGGGTGATAAAATGAAAAATGAAAAAGGTATAAGTTTAATTGCACTTTTAATTTTAACAATAGTATTGTTTGGTATATTAGGATTTAAGATTATATCTAATAAAAAAATTAATACTGGAAATATAAGCACACAGAATACTCCTGATACAAATATTAACACTGAAAACAAAACTCCTAGTAATACTACTGGCTTAGGTAAAGAGTTTAAACAAGCAATGGATAGTTACGAGCAGTTTATGGATGAATATATTTCATTTATGAAAAAATACACGAATTCTAATGTAAAAACTTCTCAAATGTTCATAGACTATGGAGAATACATGAAGAAATATGTTGATATGGTCGATGCTTTTGAAAAATGGGAAAATAACAATTTGAATAATGAAGAAGCTAAATATTATATTGAAGTTCAGATGAGAGTGAGCCAAAAACTTATAAATGCTTCAATAGACGTACAATACCATTAGTAGTTATAAAGAAATCAAATACATATAAAATAAAGAAGCGGATATGTGAATTCCACTTCTTTTATTTTTCTGATAATACTACAATTTCATATTTACAGCGAAGCCGCCTATAAAGTAATGTATTGTGTTCGTATTACGACTACTTGGCTGGGGTACTGTGATTCGAACACAGGAATGTCGGAGTCAGAGTCCGATGCCTTACCGCTTGGCGATACCCCAATATACAAATAAAATAATACCACAACTTTCAATTAAAATCTACATTTAATTTTAAATTGTGGTATTTATATTTATTTTAATAAATTTACAGTATGTTCATATTCTTTATAATTAGGCATACTTTCTTCTAAAATTTCTATGAATTTTTTAGAATGTGTTTTGTATTTTAAGTGGCAAAATTGGTGTAATACTATATAGTCTATTGTTTCTCTATCGTATTTTACTATGTCTGGGTTAATTATTATTAATTCTTTTTCTTTTATGCAATCTCCAATTTTGTTTTCTATTCTTTTTATTTCATAATCTTCTGGTGCAAAACCAACTAATTTTCTTACTCTTTCCATAGACATTTCTATTTCTTTTTGTGCTACCATATCATATAATTTTTCTATTAGTTTAACTAATATCTCATCTCTATTTAGTTTTTTATATTTGTTTGGTAAACATATTTTTATATCTTTTCCTTCTACGGTTAATGTTGGTTTCTTTAAGTTTTTATAATTTATTATAACTTTACAATCATCACCTAAAAGTTTTACTATTTCATTTCTAATATATTTATTTTCTTGTGATAATTCATATTCTTTTATTTTGTTTAATATCCATTGTCTTTTTTCTTCAATTATATCTTGAATTTGAGTATTAGTATAATACCATGGGGCTTTTACTACAACCTCTCCATTTTGTACTGATAAATATAGTTCATTGTTAAAATTTTTATTTACTGTATATGTAATTATATTTTTCATAAAATTAGCCCCCCTTTTTATTTTAGAACTCTTGTTCGTTTTTTACAAATTAATTATACGAACATTTTTTTGTTTTGTCAATACTTTTTTAATAAAAAATACAAAAAAATGTTTGGTTTGTATAAGTAAACTAAAAGCCTTGATTTTTCAAGGCTTTTATATTTTTAATCAAAATATTTTTTCTCTAATTTCATTCATATATTCAGTTAATATATTACAGCTTTCGTCTAACCTTTTTTGATTTTCTAGCGATAAATCTAATTTTAATATTTCTCTTGCACCATTACTATTTATTATTGCTGGCATTCCAATATATATATCTTTATGTCCATATTCTCCATTTAAGTATGCAGATACTGTTAATATTTCATTTGTATCATTTAATATGTTTTTAACAATTCTGGCTAGCCCCAAACCTATTCCATAATATGTTGCTTTTTTTCTATTAATTATTTCATAAGCAGAATCTCTAACTTCTACATATATTTTATCTAAATCAGCAAAACTTCTCCCACTATCTTTCATTATATCTATCATACTTTTACAGCCTACATATGCATGCTCCCATGGTACAAATGAAGAATCTCCATGTTCT
The DNA here is from genome assembly GCA_045537285.1 of Clostridia bacterium. GTDB lineage: Bacteria > Bacillota > Clostridia > TANB77 > CAG-508 > HGM13634. Next base: position 5,886 of record JAZSPC010000020.1, on the reverse strand, counting down.
CCCATTACATAAGCATGTATATTTTTGCTAGATACTTCCAAATACTTACCTATTTGATATCTTAATCTTGATGTATCCAATGCTGTTCCTGAACCTATTACTTTGTTTGTTGGGAATTTAGAAACTTCTTGAACAACCTTAGTCATAATATCTACTGGATTTGATGCTACTAAAAATATACCATTAAATCCACTTTCTACAACTTTTTCAGTTATCTCTTTCATTATTTTTGCATTTGCTTCTGATAATTCTAATCTAGTTTGTCCTGGTTTTTGATTTAATCCTGCTGTAATTACAACTATATCTGCATCTTTACAATCAGCATATTCTCCTGCTTTAATTGTCATATGACTTGGTGAACAAGGAAGTCCATCAGATAAATCCATAGCTTCACCTTCTGCTTTTTCTTTTACAACATCAATTAAAACTAATTCATTAACTCCTATTCCTTGATTTACTATTGAATAAGCCATGCTCATTCCTACAAACCCTGTTCCTACTAATACTACTTTTCTTTTATCTATCATATAACTTCCTCCTTATATACTTTTTAGGATATTATAATATTCATCATTAAAATAATATAAAGTTTTTATTATATCTCCATCATCAAACATTTTCTTAAACTCTTCTATTGTTACCCACTTTTTATCTACTGCTTCATTATCTAAGAATTTTATTTTATCTATTATATCCTCTTCTACTACCACATAATATGCAAAAAAGAAATCATTAAAGTTCTTTTCTCTTCTTTCTTGCTTAAATAAACAAAATCTTTCTTTTGGAATATCTAAGCCTATTTCTTCTAATGTTTCTCTTTTTGCTCCTTCTATTGGAGTTTCTCCTTTTATAACAGAGCCTCCTGGACCTTCCCATTTTAGTGGATTTGTTTCTTTGTTTTCAGACCTTTGTGTTAATAATATTTTTCCATCTTTGGTTAATATCCATACATGTACAACTAAATGATATTCATTTTCTTGCAGTTTATACTTTCCCCTAACACATGTCTTCCCTGTTTTTTCTAAATCTTTATTATATATATCCCACTCTTCCATAAAGTTTCTCCTACATATAATTTACCGTAATAGTATACAACAGAAAATAATAAAAGACAAGTAAAACTTGCCTTCTATTATTTATTATTAAATTATTTACTAGCTTCTTCAACAGCTACTGCTACTGCAACAGTTGCACCAACCATTGGGTTGTTACCCTACATTATTCCAAAAATTTTATTAACTCTTACCGTATCCTATTATATCCTATAATCATTGATACAACAAGCATTTAATGGATTGTTAAAATCTTATTGTATTTTATTATATCTCATTTTATTCTAGCATATCCTAATTTCCGTGGACAAATCGTGGACAAGAAAATTGTAATAAATTGGTAATTTTAATTCTATGTAATTACACGGATTTAATTTTAATTATTTTTTTATACTATAATATTTTTATTGGCAAAAAGTTAATATTTTTCATAATAAATCTTGACACAAGAACATATGTTTTGTATAATATTTTCATAACAAGGAGGTAATAAATATGAATAATGAAAATAGTATAAAAATATTTGAAAATAAAAGTGTTAGAACTCTATGGAATGATGAACAAGAAAAGTGGTATTTTTCAGTTATTGACATTGTTAGTATATTAACGGATAATGATTATCAAACTGGAAGAAAATATTGGAAAACACTAAAAATGAGGTTAAATAAAGAAGGTAGTCAACTGGTAACAAATTGTTACCAGTTAAAAATGAAAGCTTATGATGGTAAACTTAGGGATACCGATGCGATGGATACCGAACAAATCTTAAGATTAGTTCAATCCATTCCTTCTAAAAAAGCTGAACCTTTTAAATTATGGCTTGCTAAAGTTGGAAAAGAAAGGATAGATGAAAACTATGACCCTGAACTTGCAATAAACAGAGCCTTAAATACTTACAGAAAAAAAGGATACTCAGAAGAATGGATAAATCAAAGATTAAAATCTATTGATATTAGAAAAGAATTTACAGATGAATTACAAAGAACTGGTATTAATTCTCAAAGAGATTTTGCTATTCTAACTAATATTTTAACTCAAACTTGGAGTGGATATACTGTTAAAGAATACAAGAATTTTAAAAGACTTAAAAAAGAAAATTTAAGAGATAATATGACTAATATGGAACTTGTACTAAATATGCTTGCAGAAACATCTTCTACTGAAATTTCTAAAACCAAAAATGAAACTGGTTTTGATAATGCGAAACACTCTGTATTAAAAGGTGGTAATATTGCAAAACTTGCTAAAGATGCATTAGAAAAAGAAACTGGTAAAAAAGTTGTATCTTCTAAAAATGCTACAGAATTAAGAAATGAAAAGGTACAACAATTATTAAATTAACAATTTAACCCCATCGAATTCGATGGGGTTAATATTATGGATTTTAATTTCACTGAATATCGTTAAATTAAAACAAATAATGCTTATGAAAAAGCAATAATATTCTTTAATGTTGCAATTTTACATAAAATTTGATATAATATTTCTGTTCTATACAGGGAAATATACCTGAATATTTAGTATAAAGGTCAGCTATACTAAATCCAATAAAAAAATATTTTTTGGAGGATATAATTATGAAACATGTTATTCTTTTTAACTCTTATGTGTATACAGTAAAATCTGTTTATCGCAAAAAATTACGGGATGGTACAATAAAAGTTTCTTTATGCGTCTTAGAAGAAGATAAAAAATTTATATTTGATATTAAAGATACTAACAAATATAAATTTTTGAGAAAAGGTGCTATTATTACTGTTCATCTTGGAAACAGCGGATATATATGCATTGAGGAAGGTAAGAAATTACCTGAAGGTGAGAAAATATATTGTGCTGAAGTTAAACACATTAATACAAGAATCAAGCTTCGTAGAAAAAATCATAAATAATTCTGACCAAAAAGGAATTCATATATTTTTATGAATTCCTTTTTTTATAACAATTTATATTATTTAGTCCTTTTTCAATATTTCCGTGGACAAAACGTGGACAAAGCTAAAAAATTAGCATTTGTCCACTTGTTTTTTGTCTTATTAACACTCTTTTATTTTTCTTGTAATTAGCTTATATCAACTATTTGCTAGCTTCTTCAACAGCTACTGCTACTGCAACGGTTGCACCAACCATTGGGTTGTTACCCATTCCTATTAATCCCATCATTTCAACGTGAGCTGGTACTGATGAGCTTCCTGCAAATTGTGCATCTGAGTGCATTCTTCCCATTGTATCTGTCATACCATAAGAAGCAGGTCCAGCAGCCATGTTATCTGGGTGTAATGTTCTCCCTGTTCCACCACCTGATGCCACTGACAAATATTTTTTACCTAATTCTATACATTCTTTTTTGTATGTTCCTGCAACTGGATGTTGGAATCTTGTTGGGTTTGTAGAGTTACCTGTAATTGATACGTCTACACCTTCCATGTGCATTATTGCAACACCTTCTCTAACATCGTTTGCACCATAACATCTAACTTTACTTCTTTCTCCATCTGAATAAGCTATTTCTTTAACTACATTTACTTTTCCTGTGAAGAAATCAAAGTCTGTTTGAACATAAGTAAATCCATTTATTCTTGAAATTACTTGCGCTGCATCTTTTCCTAAACCGTTTAAGATTACTCTTAATGGTTCTTTTCTTACTTTATTAGCTGATTTAGCTATACCAATAGCTCCTTCTGCTGCTGCAAAAGATTCATGTCCTGCTAAGAATGCAAAACATTTTGTTTCTTCTGATAATAGCATTGAACCTAAGTTTCCATGTCCTAATCCAACTTTTCTATCATCAGCAACAGATCCTGGTATACAGAAAGCTTGTAAACCTTCTCCTATTGCTTTTGCTGCATCAGCAGCTTTTGTACAACCTTTTTTAACTGCTATAGCTGCACCTAATGTATATGCCCAAGCAGCATTTTCAAAACATATTGGTTGAACTCCTTTTACTATTTCATAAGGATTAAATCCTTTATCTGTACATATTTTTAATGCATCTTCGAAATCTTTAATTCCATATTTAGCCATTACTGGTTTTATTTGTTCAATTCTTCTTTCATAACTTTCAAATGTTACTGCCATAATTAATTACTCCTCCTATTCTTTTCTTGGGTCGATTTTCTTAACTGCTTCGTCAAATCTTCCATATTTTCCTGAAGCTTTTTCTATAGCTTCCATTGGATCAATTCCTTTTTTGATATTGTCCATCATTTTTCCTAAATGAACATATTTGTAACCAATTATTTGGTCATCTTTATCTAATCCAAGTTCTACTATATATCCTTCTGCAAGATTTAAATATCTTGGTCCTTTTAATGAGCTTGAATAAATTGTTCCTACTTGGCTTGTATGGCCTTTTCCTAAATCTTCAAGTCCTGCTCCCACTGGAAGTCCACCTTCTGAGAAAGCTGTTTGACTTCTACCATATACTATTTGTAAGAATAATTCTCTCATAGCAGTATTTATAGCGTCACAAACTAAGTCTGTGTTTAATGCTTCAAGTATTGTTTTTCCAACTAATATTTCACCAGCCATAGCTGCTGAGTGAGTCATACCAGAACATCCTATTGTTTCAACTAATGCTTCTTGTATTATTCCTTCCTTAATATTTAATGTTAATTTACATGCTCCTTGTTGTGGTGCACACCATCCTATACCATGTGTTAAACCTGATACATCTTTAATTTCTTTAACTTTTACCCATTTTCCTTCTTCTGGGATTGGTGCTGGACCATGGTCTACACCTTTTGCTACATGGCACATTCCTTCTAATTCTTTTGAATAAATCATTTTGATTGCTCCTTTCAATATTACGTTTAATTTATATTAATATATTTATTAATAACTATGTTCATGATTAAAAGCCTAATATATAGGCTTTTAATCTTTTGTAATCCTATTGTCTAACTATTAAAGTTTCCCCTGTCATTTCTTTTGGTTTTTCTAATCCCATAATATCAAGCATTGTTGGTGCTAAATCTGCAAGTTTTCCTTCTTTTAATTTAACATCATCAATACCTACTAATATTAATGGTACTGGATTTGTTGTATGAGCTGTATGTGGCTCACCTGTTTTATAGTCTATCATTTGCTCTGCATTTCCATGGTCTGCTGTTATTAATAGCGCACCACCAACTTTTTCAACAGCTTTTGCAACTTTCCCAACACATTCATCTATTGTTTCTATTGCTTTAACTGCTGCATCTAGGTTTCCTGTATGCCCTACCATATCTGGATTTGCAAAGTTTAATATTATACTATCATATTTTTGTTCTTCAATTGCTTTTACAACATTTTCTGTAACTTCTGGTGCGCTCATTTCTGGTTTTAAATCATAGGTTTCAACCTTTGGAGATGGTACTAAAATTCTATCTTCTCCTTCATATTGAGCTTCATTTCCACCATTAAAGAAAAATGTTACGTGTGCATATTTTTCTGTTTCTGCAATTCTTGCCTGCTTTAAGCCGTTTGCTGCAAGCCATTCACCAAAGGTATTGGTAACAGAAATCTTATGGAATGCTACATCCTTATTAGGGATTGTAGGATCATAATCTGAGAAGCAAACAAAGGTAAGGTCAAGTCTTGCACCTCTGTCAAAGCCCTTGAAGTCATCATCACAGAAGGTTCTGGTGATTTCTCTTGCTCTGTCGGGTCTGAAATTGAAGAAAATAACAGAGTCATTTGCCTTGAGACCAGCATCGTCAAGACATACAACGGGCAGAACAAACTCGTCGGTAACATGCTTGCCCTCTTCGTCAATGGACTCGTAGGACTTGCGGATAGCATCAACGGGGTCAGCGTTCTTTACGCCTTCGCCGTAAACGATAGCGGAATAAGCCTT
>JAZSPC010000049.1:0-10522 GCA_045537285.1 Clostridia bacterium | reverse complement strand
ATTTCTTAAATCTAAAAATCTATATTCTAATCTTAAATCTTCTCTAACATTTTGATTTTCAACATTTACTTCAAATGGTAATGAGTTTTTACATTTTCCAAGTACTGTAATATCTGTTGCAATAACTTCAATTTCACCTGTTGGGATTTTATCGTTTTTACTGCTTCTTTCTACAACATTACCTGTTACTGTAACTGTACATTCTTTTACTACATCTTTTAATTTTGATTCAAGATTTGCATCTTCAGAAATTACTATTTGTGTAATTCCTTTTTCATCTCTTAAATCAATAAACATCATCTTTCCTAAATTTCTTATTGTTTGTACAAAACCTGCAAGTCTTACTTCTTTACCTACGTCAGTTTTTCTTAATTCTCCACAATTATTTGTTTTATACTTATTAATCATGTTTTCCTTCCTCTTTTCCTTTTACAAATGTGGCTATATTATATATTATTTTTTATACTTTTTCAATCAGAATTATGTAGAATTTGTAATTATTTTAGCAATTTTTCTATAAAAAAATCTTAGCCAAACTATAGCTAAGATTTTTATTTATATTTTATTCAATTAGAATTTATACATAACCATTCTGAATCCCCAATATGTTTCACTTGTATCTTCATTATAAGCTGTACGACTTGCTGGTTTTCTTGCTGTTACAGCACTACCACCACGAACTACTCTTTGTAATATTGTTGTTGCTTCATTTTTCTTTTTGCTTGATGAAGATTTCTTTTTAGTCTCTTGTGGTCCATTATAAATTTCTGTTGTCCACTCTCTAACATTTCCCGCCATATCGCAGATACCATTTAATTTATCATTTTCTGTTGTTCCTGTTGGTTTAACAGTTCCACCTTGATTTCCATAATTTAATGATGATGAGAATGAACTACCTAAGCTTTTATCTATCCAAAAAAGTGTTGTATCCCATGCATAACTACTAACCATATTTGTTTTTACATCATCTGGATAACCAAAATATTGTCCACTAGCTTTAGAAGCTTTTATCGCATCTAAATATGTTACATCTGTCCAAGGTGTTGCATTTTTTCTTGATGCTGCAACTAAACCTTCTCCAGTATCATGAATTGATGATTCATATCTTGCAATATAGAATCCATAATATTTAGCAACACTACTTACAAGTTCTGTTGGACTATCACTTGATTCTTCATATGAAGTATTTAATAATGTTTCTCTTTCTAATAAACCATTTGCACATGGAACCCAAACATATTCATTTCCAAATGAATCAACTATTACATATCCTGTTTTAATATCTCCACCAAGATAAGTAAATCCATCTGGTATATATGGATTATCAGCTGATACTAATCTTATATTAGTAACTTTTATATCAGATGTTGATTGACCTTGATTTTTAGTAACAGCTTTAAATGTATATGTTCCATTTTGGTTTACACGATATTCAGCTTCAGATCCAGTAATTATAGTATTATCTGGTAGTATAATACTTTCAATTTCTTCCCCTTCACTTACTTTAGCTTTAACATAAATAATAACTTCTTCTTGTTCTTCTTCTTCTGAACTTAATTCTAAAGTAATAACTGGAACAGCTAAATCTACTTTTTCTTTTTTTTCTTTATCACCTATTCCAGGAATTGCAGATTCTCCATTCATCATTCTAACAGCTACAAATGCTACACCTGCTAGAACAATCATAAGAATTACAATTACAAGTGGTGAAATTTTACCATTTCCCATATCTAATTCTCCTTTGTATGTCAATATATCATATATGTAATTATTAAATCATAAAGATAAAAAAAAAACAAGATTAATATCTTGCTTTTTTATATATTTATTAATTATTATCAATTAATTATTCTGCTGGATAAACACTTACTTGTTTTTTATCTTTTCCTTTTCTTTCAAATTTAACTGTTCCATCAACTAAAGCAAATAAAGTGTCATCGCTACCGATTCCAACATTGTTTCCTGGATGTACATTAGTTCCTCTTTGTCTGATTATAATGTTTCCAGCTTTAACGATTTGTCCGTCTGATTTTTTGACACCAAGTCTCTTTGACTCACTGTCTCTACCGTTCTTAACACTACCTTGACCTTTTTTATGTGCCATGAAAGATTCACTCCTTTCGCTTTCTAAATTTTATATCTCTTAATTATTAATTTCTAAAACTAAAAACTATTTAGCATTAACTGCTGTAATTTCTACTTTAGTATATTCTTGTCTATGACCTTGTGTTTTTCTTTCATTCTTTTTAGGTTTATATTTGAAAACTACTACTTTTTTACCTTTTCCGTGAGCAACTACTTTACCTTCAACTTTTGCTCCAGAAACGTATGGGTTTCCAACTTGTACTTTTCCTTCATCAGAAACTAAAACAACTTTATCAAATGATACAGTTTTTCCTTCTTCTGAATCTAATTTTTCGAAAAATACAACATCACCTTTTTGAACTTTGTATTGTCTTCCACATGCTTCGATTACTGCGTACATTACGAAAGCACCTCCCTTTTCTTGTATACTCGCTAACCTTAAACTTTAGGTATCTAAACTTAATTAGACTTTTTGAACCTTGAATTATGCGGTTACAGTTTGTTATTATACCATGAAATGATAACGTTTGTCAACAACAAAAATAAAAAAACCGCAAATTGCGGTTCTTTTATTTAATTCATATAATCTTTTAATTTTTTACTTCTACTTGGATGTCTTAATTTTCTTAAAGCTTTTGCTTCTATTTGTCTAATTCTTTCACGAGTTACATCAAATTCTTTTCCAACTTCTTCAAGAGTTCTAGCCTTTCCATCTTCTAATCCAAATCTTAATTTTAGAACTTTTGCTTCTCTTGGTGTTAAAGTATTCATTACTTCTTCTAATTGTTCCTTTAACATCGTATATGCTGCTGCATCTTGTGGAGCTGGCGAATCATCATCTTGTATAAAATCTCCTAAATGGCTGTCATCTTCTTCTCCAATTGGTGTTTCTAAAGATACTGGATCTTGTGCAATTTTTTGTATTTCCATTACTTTCTCAACTGAAATTTCAAGTTCTTGTGCTATTTCTTCTGGGCTTGGTTCTCTTCCTAATCTTTGTAATAGTAATCTTGATGTACGGATCAATTTATTTATTGTTTCTACCATATGAACTGGTATTCTTATTGTTCTAGCTTGGTCAGCTATTGCTCTTGTTATGGCTTGTCTTATCCACCAAGTTGCATAAGTACTAAATTTATATCCTTTTGTATAATCAAATTTTTCAACAGCTTTTATTAATCCCATATTTCCTTCTTGGATTAAATCTAAAAATAACATTCCTCTACCAACATATTTTTTAGCAATACTTACAACTAATCTTAGGTTTGATTCAGATAATTTCTTTTTAGCATCTTCATCACCATCTAAAACTTTTTGTGCAAGTTCTAATTCTTCTTCAAAACTAAGTAGTGGAATTTTACCAATCTCACGTAGATACATTCTTACTGGGTCATCAATATTTACTCCATCAAAACTTGTTAAGTTTATATCTTGAAAATCTTCTACTTCTTCTATATTTTGTAATTCGTCTACATCTGGTTCTTCTTCAAAATCATCTTGTAATAAATCCACACCCATCTCTTCGAATTTATCAAATACAGTATCCAATTGATCAGGATTAATATTATCTAATTGTGTAGCTAATTCAGCATAAGTCATATTTCCATCTTTTGCTTTTTCTACTATTTCTTTTACTTCGTCTTTTATTTGTTCCTCTGTTTTATTTTCCTCTACTGCTTTTTCTGTTTCTTCTACTTTTTTAGATGTTTCTTCAATTTCTTCTATTTCTTTCTTTTTCTTTGTTCCCATCTAAGATTTCCCTCCTATTTAAACTTTGCAAGTTTAATTATTATACTACTTAACTCTCTTTCCAAACTTGCTCTTTCTTCTTGTGATAAACTCGAATTATCTAAATTTGATAGAATTGTATTTCTTCTATTTATCATTTTTTCTTTTTCATAAATATTAACCACATCAATAATTGCTTTTTGAATATCTTGAATATTATAGTCATCTGCCATTATTTTAGTTATATGTGTCAGTTCTTCTTCATTAGTTACAGTATCTAAAACACTGTTAATATTACTATTTCCTTTTTCTAATTCACAATACAATTTTTTTAATATTTCTTTATTTTTTTCATATTTAAAATCTTCTATTGTTATAGTATTTTTAATTTTTTCATATGCTTTTATTCCTTCTGTTAATAATATTGCTATTACAGTATTTTCTCTTCTTATAACTCCTTCGGAAACTTGATTTCCTTCTTTTTTAACTATTTTAGGTGTTACTTTGTTCTCTAAGATTTTTTCTCCCACAGAATTTGAGTATTGAAGCTTATTTGTTTGAGCATATATGGCTTCTTTTGATACATTATACTCTTTTGAAATATTTTCTATATATACTTCTTTTTCTATATTATTATCAACTCTTGATAAAATTTTTGAAACTTCATTTAAAAATTTTATTTTGTCACTTGTGCTTTGTATATTTAAAGATTGTTTTAACATTTTAACTTTAAACTCTACCAAAGATATTGCTTTATCTGCACATAAATAAAATCTGCCACTTCCATTCTTTAAAACATACTCATCTGGATCTTTTACATCTAGGTCATCTAATTGCAAAATTCGTACATCATAACCCAAATTTTGTAAGATTTCTAATCCTCTCATGGTTGCAGCTTGTCCTGCTCCGTCTGAATCATATCCTATTATAATTTTATTTGCATACCTTCTAAGAAGTCTTCCTTGTGCCTCTGTTAAAGCTGTTCCCAAAGATGCTACAACATTTGGTATTCCTCTTTGTTGCAAAGAAATTGCATCCATATATCCTTCAACTATAATTAACCTGTCCATTGGATTTCTTTTTGCAATATTTAAACCAAATAAGTGTCTTCCTTTAGTATAAACTATATTTTCAGGAGAGTTTATATATTTAGGTTTTGAATCATCTAAAACTCTTCCACCAAAAGCAATAACTCTGTCTTTAACATCTCTAATTGGTATCATAAACCTTTTTCTAAATCTATCTACATAGCTTCCATCTTCATTTTTAATAACCAAACTAGATGCCAAGATTTCTTCTTCTTTAAAGCCTCTTCTTTTTAGCTCTTGATATAATTCATTATATCTACATGAATATCCTATTGTAAAATTCTTTAAAGTTTTGTTGTCTAATTTTCTTTTTTTAACATAGTCTTGTGCTAGTTTTGATGTTGGTTTGTATAAATTTTCGTGATAGAACTGTGCTGCAACTTCGTTTATTTCATAAACTTTTGATTTTAGCATTTGAGTTTTTGTATCTTCATTGCTATCTAGTGAAGGAAGCGCTACTCCTGCTCTATCCGCTAACGTTTGTACGCTTTCAATAAAATTTATATTCTCAATTTTACTTACAAAATGAAATACATTTCCTCCTGCGCCGCACCCAAAACAGTGGAATATTTGCTTGTCAGGTGAAACAGAAAAAGAAGGCGATTTTTCTTTATGAAAAGGACATAATCCGAAATAACTTCTACCGCTTCTTTTTAATACTACATATTGTGATATTATATCTACTATATCATTATTACTTCTGATTTCTTCAATTAATTCATCACTGTATCGCGCCATTTTTACAAACCTTTCTATAATATATTATACTATTCGACAGATATCTTTTAAATCCTTCTTTATGTACACCAGTTTAATAGGCAACAAAAAAGAGAATTGTGTAAAATTCTCTTTTTTCTTATGTTTTATATTATTCATTAAATGGGATAAATTTATTTACCATATTAGTTAATGGTGATTCTTCATCTACTCTAAATTCTTTGAATGATTGATTTATTTTGTTATCAACTATATTTTCCATTTCTTCATAAGAAGAACGTTCTGCTAAAACCAATTCACTCACTAATATTTGTTTTGCATTTAATAACATTTTTTTCTCGCCAGTAGATAAACCTTTTTCTTTTTGTTTAAAACTTAGGTTTCTTACTACATCAGCAACTTCGTATATATCTCCGCTCTTCATTTTTTCCATATTATCTCTATAACGTTTATTCCAGTTCATAGACATTTGTGTTTCGTCTTCTTCTAATATTTCAAAAACTTTGCTTGCAGAGCTTTTATCTATTATATTTCTAACTCCAATTTGTTCTGCTTTGTCTGTTGGAACCATTACTTTTACTTCCCCAGGCATTTTTAAAATATAATATGATTGTTTCTCTCCTAAAATATCTTTTTCTTCTATTGCATCTATCGTTCCTGCTCCGTGCATTGGGTAAACTATAAAATCTCCTACATTAAACATATATGTATTTCTCCTTTCAAAAGACAAGTTAGGACTAAAAAAATAAGATTCCATAAAGCGCGTAATTTGTATTAGTTTTTTTATAGAATCATATTTTCTTTCGTTTCCAACTGTATTTATTATACTACATTTTTTGGTAAAAGTCAAAAGATTTGGAAAAATATTTTTATTATTATTTCGTTTTTCCTATATAATAATTTTTCTTTCCTCTTTTTATTATTAAGTAAGCACTATTTGTAAGATATGTTTCATCTATTATTGTTTCAATATCTTTAATTTTTTCTCCATTAATTTCTATACTATTACCTGAAACAAACTCTCTTGCTTCTCTTTTACTTGATGCCACATTCATATCAACCAACATATCTACTATATTTTTATTTAATTCTATTTCTTTTACTTCATTACCTTTAAATGCTTCTTCTAGTTCATCTGTTGATAAACTACTAAAATTTCCTTTAAATAAAGCTTCTGTAATTCTTATTGCTTTATTATATGATTCTTCACTATGAATAAATTTAATTACTTCCTCTGCTAAACGTTTTTGTGCAATTCTTAGATGTGGAGCTTCATTATGTTCTTTCATAATGTTTTCAATTTCTTCTTTACTTAAAAATGTATATTTTTTTAAGTATTCTTCTATCATTATATCTTCAAAGTTTAATATATATTGGTACATTTCATAACTAGATGTTTTATTCTCGTCAAGCCATAACGCATTTCCATAACTTTTTCCTAATTTTTTACCAGTTGAATCAACAATTAATGGAACTGAGAATGCATATACCTCTTCATTATTAAGTTTTCTTATAAGTTCTATTCCGGTAGTTAAATTTCCCCATTGATCCGAACCACCAAATTGAAGAGTTGCACCATAGTTATCATGAATATATTTAAAATCATATCCTTGTATTAACATGTAAGAAAATTCTGCATAAGAAATTCCAACTTCCATTTGTCTCTTTACTAGGTCTTTATTGATCATATATGCTACATTAACATATTTTCCAACATCTCTTAGAAAATCTATATAGTTATAATCTTTAAACCAATCATAATTATTAACTACTAATGTATTTTCTCCAAATAACTTTTTCATTTGAGCTTCAATTTTAACAAAATTTTTCTCTATAACTGCTATATCAGCTTTTTCTCTTTCTCCTGTACCTCTTGGGTCTCCTACACGACCAGTTGCGCCACCTACTAATATAATAGGGTTATGTCCTGCTCTTCTTAATCTTTCCGCAACTAAAAATGTAGGAAATTGACCTATGTGTAAACTTTCTGCTGTTGGGTCTGCACCTATATAAAATGTCATACCACCTTTGTTTAATTTTTCTTCTAAATCTGGGGATGTAACATCTTTTATTAATCCTCTCCATTTTAAATCTTCATACAAATTCATTTTAATTCCTCCTTAAAATCATAAAAGCCAGCATCATCCTATTTAAAGGACGAGGCTAGCTTCTCGTGGTACCACCTTTATTTATAATACAAAACTGTATTACCTTATTTTGATTTTTCGTAAATCATTCGTTTGTTACTATAAGAATTGTAATTTGCAATTTATTTCCTGATAATTTTCACCAACCATTATCTCTCTACAAGTAACTATAAATTACTACTAAGTTTTCTTTTTAAATCATAACAAAATTAAATTATTAGTATTATACCAAAATATTATTAGATTTTCAAGCATTATTTAACAATTTTGTTATACTATGTTTATCACACATTTAAATATTATCTTCATATTATATTATATCTAATTATATGAGGTGATATTATGGGACTTACTTCTACCTCTACTGGTACTAACTTATTAAGCGAAGAATTAGAAGAAATAAAGAAAAAATGTAATTTTACAATTGCATTTGCTGGTAATCCTAATGTTGGAAAAAGCACTATTTTTAATAATCTTACTGGTCTTCATCAACATACCGGAAACTGGCCTGGTAAAACTGTTACTAATGCTAGTGGTATCTGCAATTATAAAGATAAGTCTTTTCTCTTAATTGACCTTCCTGGTACATATTCTTTAATGTCTAATTCACAAGAAGAGGAAATTGCAAAAAATTATATTTGTAATGGAAAACCTAATGTTACAGTAGTTGTGGTTGATTCCACATGTTTAGAAAGAAATCTAAATTTAGTTTTTCAAATAATGGAAATAACAACAAATGTTATTGTTTGTGTAAACCTTTTAGATGAGGCTAGAAAGAAAAACATTGATATAGATTTAAATAAATTAGAAAAGCAATTAGGTGTTCCTGTTGTGGGAACTACTGCTCGTGACAAAAGTACATTAAACAATTTAGTAAATTGTATTTATGAAGTATGTATGAAAACAAAAAAATGTAACCCAAATACAATTAAACATGTCTCAAACAAAGAAGATGATATTGTATCTAATATAATGAAAAAATCAGAAGAGGTGACTAATTTAGTTTGTACCTTTAATAATGAAAATTATAATCTAAGAGATAAGAAAATAGATAAAATATTAACTTCTAAAAAATTTGGAATTCCAATAATGTTAGCTTTTTTAGGAATTATATTTTGGATTACAATTATTGGTGCAAATTATCCTTCTTCTCTACTTTCAAACCTTTTTAATTATATACAAGACAAACTAATATATTTATTTAATATACTACACATTCCATATATTATTACTGAATTATTAATAAATGGTATGTATAAAACTGTGGCTTGGGTAGTTGCAGTTATGCTTCCTCCTATGGCAATTTTCTTTCCTTTGTTTACTTTTTTAGAAGATATTGGATATTTGCCTAGAATAGCATTTAATTTAGATAATTATTTTAAAAAGGCTTGTACAACAGGAAAGCAAGCATTAACAATGTGTATGGGATTTGGTTGTAATGCAGCAGGTGTTGTTGGAAGTAAAATAATTGATTCACCAAGAGAAAAAATAATCTCTATGCTCACAAACGCATTTGTTCCTTGTAATGGGAGATTTCCATTGCTAATTACAATAGCTACAATTTTTATAGGAAGCTATTTTACAGGAGCTGCTTCTTCATTGGTTTCAACTATTTGTGTTTTATTAGTTGTACTTCTAGGTATCATATTAACTTTATTAATATCAAAAATACTTTCTAAAACAGTATTAAAAGGGGTGCCATCTTCTTTTATTTTAGAACTTCCACCTTATAGAAAACCACAAGTAGGAAGTATTATAGTAAGGTCTTTATTAGATAGAACTCTATTTGTACTCGGAAGAGCAATATCTGTTGCTGCTCCTATTGGTATCGTTATATGGTTATTCGCAAATATATGCATTGGTGGAAATTCAATTCTATTTTATGTCGCAAGTTTCTTACACCCCTTTGCTAAACTTATGGGGCTTGATGGGTATATTCTAACCGCTTTTATACTTGGAATACCAGCAAATGAAATTGTTTTACCAATAATTTTAATGGCTTATATGTCTACTGGAAGTTTAGTTGATGTTGAAGATACTTTTGCTATTGGTGAAATTTTAAAGCAAAACGGTTGGACACTACTTACAGGATTTAATGTTATGATATTTACACTTTTACATTTTCCTTGTAGTACTACTTTAATGAGTATTAAAAAAGAAAGCGGAAGTATAAAATGGTCTTTACTTGCGTTTGCACTTCCAACAATTTGTGGAATAGTTATTTGTATAGCCACCAATTTAATATGGAATTTAATTATTTAATTGAACTAAAAAAGAGTAGAAAAATCTACTCTTTCACTTTTGTCTTGTAATAAAACACTTTCACAGCTTACAGTGCTACATATATAAGTGGGCGGAAAGCATGGGTTCTGATGCTGTAAGTGGTGGTGCTATTGCCGATGCGATCGCTCGTATAGTAAATGTCGCTGTTGTAATAACCTCCACGATACACGCAAGGAGCGCCGGTGTAGCTATAAGTCTCTGTTGACCATTCCCTACAATTTCCTGCCATATCATAAATGTTTAATTGCTCATCTATTGGATTATCTGTTATATTTAACAATCTATTTACTCCTGTTAATTGTGGTGCAGTTGTATCCATTGATGATTCTCCTACTGTACTTGCATAAGTACTACTATTACTTTTTGTTCCAAATGTTTGTATAAATATTATTGCTGTATCCCATGCATAACTATTTACTAAATCACTTGAAAATGTTCCGTTGCTGTATCCATCTGCGCCATTATTATACATAT
>JAZSPC010000015.1:0-38565 GCA_045537285.1 Clostridia bacterium | reverse complement strand
AGATTATATACTTCTGATTTATTCCATTCTTTTACTTTTAAATCTTCTATTGTTTCTTCTAACGGAACTGCTCTATCTATCTCACCTAACTTCTTAGATAATATAGCTAGTTCTTTATTTTCTATTAGTTTTTCTCTTAATTTTCCTTTAATGTCTAATAAATTTTCATTTGTTTCAACTTCATTGTATAAGTTTTCTAGTGTTTTGTAATGTTTTATTAAATTTAATGCTGTTACTTCTCCAACACCCGGAATTCCAGGAATATTGTCTGATTTATCTCCCATTAAACCTTTTACATCTATTAATTGATATGGTTCAATACCATATTCTTCAATAACTCTATCTCTATTGTAATCTTCGTTTTCTGTTTTGCCCATTTTAGTTCTTGGAATTCTTACAGTTACTTTATCACTTGTCAGTTGAAAAGTATCTCTATCTCCTGATAGAATCGTTACATCTATTCCTTTATTCTCTGCAATTTTTGATAATGTTCCTAATATATCATCACCTTCGTAGCCTTGTTTTTCCATTATCTTAATATTCATTGCTCTTAAAATATCTTTAATTATTGGCATTTGTACAGCAAGTTCATCTGGCATTCCATGACGATTCGCTTTATATTCTGTATACATTTCATGACGTTTTGTTGGTCCTTTTAAATCAAATGCAACTGCGATATAATCTGGATTTAAGTCTTCTTGTATTTTAAAAAGAATAGATAAAAATCCATATACTGCATTTGTATATGTTCCATCAGTTGTAGTTAGCATTTTACTACTCATAATTCCATAAAACGCTCTATTCATTATACTGTTTCCATCAATTAATACTAAATTTGACATTGTTTCTCCTTTTTAAATTTGAATTTTTGTTCAAATATGCTATCTAATACCAAAATACCTGACGCAATTAACATTTCTAATGAGTATATTCTTCCAACAAGATACGCATCTGTTCCTATTACAAAATATTGTAGAGATGGTATTATTGCTGTAATTGTTAAAAATATGATAAATTTTCTCGTATTTTTACTCTGCCACATTATTGTTGGCAATATCCATAATATATACCATTTTTGAAAGTTTGTTAATACTATAAATATAAATAATAGCATCACTAAATTGTATTTTCTTAATAAATTTGTTAATGTTACTTTTCCTTCAAATAATAATTTGCATAGTAGTATAATATAAAAGATTAAAAATAATGGTATCTTTAATGAATCTATATATTTAAATATATTAGTATTCATTAAAAGTGCTAATATTGATTGACTATATTTTGTTCCTTGTACTAACATATTTGTAAATATTGTAATATCTCTATAAAACGGTAGATACAATAAAACAACTACTCCTACTATACTTAATCCAGATATTAAACAATATAATATTCTTTTAGGTATTGTTTTATCTTTAAAACAATATATTAATATAAATGGTACAAGTAAAGCTGTACTATATTTTACACTAATTGATAATGCTAATGTCAACATTGTAAGATATATATTTTTCTTTCTCACTAAGAAATATAATGCTAATAATATAAAAAATACTAGATATATATCATTATGTACATTGCTTAAAAATTCTAATAGTACTAATGGATTTAATCCGTATAACAACATATATCTTCTACTTTTAGTTATCTTATATATAAGATAACTATTTAATACATGTATTAAATACGATGCGATTTTAAATATAAATAAAGCAACTGTTACATGTCCAAATGATAAACTTACTAATATACTTGAAAAAATATTCCAAAGTGGGCCATATACACTTGTTGTATTTTTCCAATAACCAGTATTATTTAATATTTCATCATTTATTCCAGTTTCTTGTAATTCCCCTACGCTTGTATAATACGGATTTTCTCCATATTTAGCTAAAACCCAACTATCACCTATGTAATAATATATATCCGAACTTAAATACGGTAATATTAGCATAAAAACAAATGATATTATTGCAATAAAAATCAAAATATTTTTAGTTGTTTTAAAAATTTCTTGTTCTTTTTTTAATATCCAAATATATGCTACACCAAATAATAGTAATAACCCTACAACTATTATTCCGCTTATCAAACCATCTCGCATATTTCTCCAAGATTGTAATGTATATGTATAATATGAACTAAAACCATCCACAGTTTTGTTATTAATTAAGTATATTATTGATGGTATACATAGAGTTATTGCAATTAAAACCATTAAATATAATAATACTTTGTTATTCTTCATCTGTTTTATCCTTTCTTATCTGCTTTTCATACCTATCTTCTTCTGAAAAAACACACCCACAATATTTTTGCATATACAAACCTAATTCTCTGGCTTTTGCTTGTCCTTCTCTAAAACCCGTTCTAAAATCTCTATATACAAAATTTATATCATATTTTGAAGCTAATTCTTCACATATAACTTTTAATTTTTCATGTTGTTGGTATGGACTTACAAATAAAGTACTTGTAAAACTATCGTATCCATTTTCTTTTGCATATTTTACAGTTTGTTCTAAACGAACTTTGTAACAATAATTTGAACACCTATTATTTAAATCTGTAATTACATTTTTACAAAATTCCTTTAAGCCATATTGTTCTTCAAATATAGCTTGTACATTTATGCTTTTAGCATATTCTTTTAAAGTATCTCTTCTTGCTTTGTATTCTGTATATGGATGTACATTTGGATTATACCAATATAATGTTGGTTCTATTCCTTCATTTCTTAAACTCTCTATGCAGTACACACTACAAGGTGCACAACAAGTATGCATTAATAATTTCATAATTACTTATTCCTTAAAAATTAATTCTTTTTTCCTCTATAACTAATGGCCTTTTCATTACCCTAGCGTTTATCGATAATATATATTCCCCTAAAAAACCTATAAAAAATAATTGTATTGCGCCTAAGAAGCACATTCCAATTAATATAGGTATTGTACCAGCAGCAAATCTATCCCAATACATTAATTTTAGTATTAAATATATTAATCCAATAATAAAACTTATGGCAGATATAATAGCTCCCGCAAAAGTAGCTAATCTTAATCCAATTTTAGTATAAGATGTAAAACTTAGCATTGCAGCATCGTATAATTTGTAAAAATTATTATGTGTTTTTCCTGCTCTTCTTTTTTGTTGTTCATATGGAATATCTTTTCTTGAAAAACCTAATTCTGCTACAATTCCTCTTAAAAATGGAGTAGGATCATCCAATTTTCTTAATACTTCTATAAAGCTTTTATCATACAAACCAAATCCAGTAAAATGTTCTATTTGTTCCGTATCTGATATTTTCTTTATTACTTTATAATAACAAGATCTTAAAAAGTACATTATTTTGTTTTCTTTACTCTTGTTTTTTATTCCTATAACAATCTTATTGCCATTTTCCCATTCATGTACAAATTTAGGTATCATATCAACTGGATCTTGAAAATCAGCGCATATAAGTATTGTACAATCTCCTGTTGTTTGTAGCATTCCATAATACGGAGAATTAAATTGCCCAAAATTTTTAGCATTAAATATTGCTTTTATTTTCTTGTTTCCAGCGCATAAACCTTCTAATAAAATTCTAGTTTTATCTGTTGAACAATTATCTATAAATACTAATTCATAGTCATATTTAGTCAAATTTTCTTCAATCTCTTTTATTATAGCTTCACTTATTGCTACTACGTTTTCTTCTTCATTATAACATGGAACTAATATACTAATTTTTTTCTTCATTTAATTTCTCCTTATAATAATTAATTGTTTTTATAATACCTTCTTTAAAATTTGTCTCTGGAATAAATCCGGTATCTCTTGTTAAATTTGATATATCGGCACACAAATTCATTACTTGATTTTCCGAATATTCTTTTGCTCCTATATTTAATTTTATATTTTTATCAATATTATCTTTTATTTCTTGTATATATTGATACAACGGTCTTTGAGTTCCACTTCCTATACAATATATCGCATTGTTTTTTCCTTTTTCTTCAATTAAATACAAAGCTTTTGCAACATCTTCTGCATAAATATAATCCCACATTTGTTCTGCTTTTGTATAGTCGGGTGAGCTATTATTTTTTAACATTTCTATAATACTAGACATCACCATTGTATTATCATTATCAAATGGGCCATAAACACTAAGTATTCTTGTCCATATATGTTCTATACCTAATTGATTTGCCAGTACTCTACTTAATTGTCCAGCACATAATTTAGCCATACCATAACCATTTTCTGGATTAGCTGGTGTATTCGGTTTTAGAATTCCTTCCACTCTTCCATATTCTGCTTGTGAACCTGCACCTATAAACTTTGTACACCCTAATTTTTTTGCTAGTCTAACAGCATCCAAGGTATACTCTATATTCTTCAATTGTGCTTGAACATTGTTTCTTGAATCACCGAAAGTACCATCCCATGCTAAATGAATAAAAATATTATATTTTTCTTCTATTTTTATATTTTTTAGTTCTTCTAGATTACATTCTATAATTTTTAAATTATCATTTTGAATTAAAAATTCTTTTCTTGAAGAATTTTTTCTAATAATAGCTAATACTTCTATGTCCTTTTTCAACAGATAATTAATTAGATTTAGTCCTATCATACCTGTTGCACCAGTTATAACTACTTTTTTCATTTCTTGTTACCTCATTTTTGAAATTTACACTTCTATTAATGGTATATACATATTTCTTTTTAATTCTTCTCTATCTAAAAATGGTGCTAAATCTTCTAATGGTGGAGAAACCAGTGTTCCATCTTCTAGTCTTTTTGTTGCGGATTTTGGTTCAAAGTTTTGTTTTGGTGATACGAAAATTTCGCATATTATAGGTCCATCTTCTTTCAAAACATTTTCTACAACTTCTGTCATTTCTTCATTTCTAGTAATTTTATAATATGAAAATCCATATGCTTCTGATAATTTCGACATTTCTGGAAAACTCAAATCATTACTTTCTGGTCCTATTCCTACAAATCGCTTATTAAATAAGTTGGTTTGTGTTTGTCTTATCGAATGATATCCATTGTTATTTATAACAAATATTTTTAATGGCATTTTATGATGTATGATTGTTTGTAATTCTTGTAAATTCATTTGAATACTTCCATCACCAGTAATACATATCACATCCAAATCATTTTTCTTAGCATATACTGCACCTATTGCAGCCGGCAAATCATATCCCATTGAAGCAATTGCTGAATTAATTATAAATCTCTGTCCTGGTTTTATTACATACGCATGGCTTCCTACGACACATGCTGAACCATTTCCAACAACTGTGATTTGATTTTCCTCTAATCTACTGCTAAGTTCTTTTATAAAACAATATACATTAGCTAATCCATCAATGTTTTCATAATGTTTAGGAATAACTACTGGATAATTTTTCTTCCAATTATTACATTGTTCTAGCCACTCAGTATTAGTAAATATTTTTTCGTTATTTATTTTATTGTCTAATTTTTCTAATAAATCTTTTGCATCTGCACATATCTTCATATCAATATTTAATGTAGGTTTTTCAAGCTCTTCTGAATCTATATCAACCATAATTTTATATGCTTCTCTTGCCCATGTTTTCCAATTATATCCTACCTGCCTTATACTTAATCTACATCCTATTGATAATACCAAATCACTATTTTGTACTGCAAAATTTCCTGCTCTATCACCCATTATGCCACCACGTCCAACATATAATGGATGCTCATCATATATAGCATCAATGCTGTTCCAAGCAGTTACAACAGGTATATTTAATTTTTCAATTACACTTTTAAATACTTTATAGCCTTTTGATATTCGTATTCCATTTCCTGCATATAGAACTGGTCTTTTAGCTGATTTTATTTTATCTATAATTATATCAATTGTTGTTTCATCTACTTCATGAGGTAATGCTTTATCGTATTCTTCTGGATTATATCCTTCTAATTCATCAGTTTCTATATAAGCTCCTTGAACATTTAAAGGAATATCTAACCAACATGGTCCAGGTCTACCATTTTGAGCAATGTATAAAGCTTTTTCTAAACAATATCTAATTTTTTTAGGTTCTATTACCATTTCGCAATATTTAGTCATTGATTCTAGTGCTTTGCATATATCAAATTCTTGATCGCCCATTGCTCTTAAATTTAATCCTGTACTTCTAGCAGTAGTATCATATCTAACTTGTCCAGATATCACAAGCATAGGGATAGAATCTAAATATCCCCCAACAACACCTGTTATTGCGTTTGTTCCACCTGGTCCTGTTGTAACACAAACAGCAGCTATTTTATTATGAATTCTTGCATAACTTTCAGCAGCAATTGAACATGCTTGTTCATGATGATTATATATACATGTTAAACCTTCTTGATGGCCTAAACTATCGTTTAAGTGCATTGCGCCTCCACCTGTAACTGTAAATACATGTGAAATATCATTTTTAACTAAAAACTCTGCAATATACTTTGATACTTTAATTTTCATACTTAATCTCCTAATTAATTTTCATCTTTTTATTTAAATGCCCATAATTTATTTAATATAAAATTTATTGGTATTGTAACAATTAAATTCATTAATGTTGCAATATAATGAGGTATTCCTAATAATTGTTCTTCTATATATAACAATATAGCAGTTAAAAACAACCCCGTTATTGAATAAGAAGCATATACTTTTAATAATGATTTCCAAAAGTTTCTTTTTTCTTCTTGTTTAAAAACAAATTTCCTGTTTAGTATAAAAGATATAAACACTGTTATCATAAATGCTATTATATTTGATATTTGTTCATGTAAATTTAATACATAAAATCCTATATTAGTAATAGCATATGATAATATTGTGTTTATCCCTCCAACTAAACCAAACTTTATAAACTGTTTTAATAAATTTTTAATTTTCACTATATAACTCCTTTTTACTACACTTTTTTCTATTACTTTCTATGTAGGAAATTAACATTATTACAATTATAGAAATAATAATTATTGGTTTTAAAATTAATCCAATATTAGGTGTTACATAATATAATAGTTTTTCTTTTATATTCATCGGTATTAATAATAAGCCGAAACAATATGGAATATGTATTGTTTTCCAAATTTTTAGGGGTTTTCTCTCCTATAAACTCTATAATTGGTATTATTAATAATATTAACGTATACTCAAAAGATATTTGCGGAAACGATACAATTATTAGCATCAGTATGGTCAATTTTTTCCAATCTTCCATTTTATTAAAAGTTATATATATTATTAACGGAATTGCTATACAAACAATAATAATTGTATATATATTAATAATTGAAGTATTAAAGATTGCAAACAATCCATTAACTCCATATATTATATATATCATATAATATATTCCAAATAATATAGAATGATTATACTGCATTCCTTGCAAATTACCATATATATCAATAAATTTAGTAAATCCACTCAAATAGTGAGATAATCCTCCTAATGTATCTTGCATTATAATAAAACTCACTATTGTTAGCCCTAATGACATTCCAGCACATAAAAAAAATGATTTATATTGTTTTTTAGTTATAAATAACATCGCTAATAACGCAGGATACAATTTCATCGACACAGCAAAAGAAAGTACTATTGCAGCTAAGTTATATTTTTCTTTTTTATATAGCACATAAAAAAGGATACAAAATGTTAAAATTAAAATTTCTATATTGCCTCTTTGAAACACAAAAATCATAGGGAACTGTAAACATATAAATATTAATACATTAATAAATAGTTTTCCTTTACTAATTTTAGATTTTAATGAAATTATACAAAACCAAAAACTTGTAATTATGCAAATAAAAAAAGTTATATAATATATTAATTTATAATTTCCTAAGGAAATATATTCTAATATTTTCATAAAGACATATGTGAATGGAAAATAATTACCCGTTGCATCTTCACCAGCTAGACCAGCAGAGAAAATTAATACATCATTAAAATCAGTATTAAATTTTAAGCCGGGATTTATAATTGAATACGCCGGAATATTTAAAGCTTTTTTTATTATTACTGTAAATACCGATATCAATAAACCTAAAATTATTACAAAATTTATATATAACAACTTACTAAGATGTCCATTTTCTATTTTATCGATTTTTTTCTTTTTTATCATCTTGCTACCTTTCACACACTATTACTTAATTTCTTCTTTTATGCATTTAATCATATAATCAATTTTTTCATCTGTCATTCCTGGATATACTCCAATCCAGAATGTGTCATTCATAATTCTATCTGTATTTTCTAAGGTTCCTACAACCCTATAACTTTTTCCATCATTTCTAATTTCATCAAAACATGGATGTTTTGTTAGGTTTCCAGCAAATAGATTTCTTGTTTGTATACCATGTTCTTCTAAGTATTTAACAAGTTCATTTCTATTAACTCCTTCTTTACATGTAATAAGAAAACCAAACCAGCTTGGATTAGAATTTTCACAAGCTTCTGGTAAAATTAATTTATCTTCTAAATCTTTTAATCCTTCTTTTAGTCTGTTAAAATTATATATTCTCTTTTCTACAAAGCTTGGAAGTTTTTCAATTTGTGCACAACCAACTGCTGCTTGCATATCTGTTGCTTTTAAATTATATCCGAAATGAGAATATACATATTTATGGTCATAGCCAACTGGCAATTCTCCGTATTGTTTATCAAATCTATGTTTACATAGATTATCTACTCCTGATGGGCAACTACAATCTCTTCCCCAATCCCTAAAAGATCTGATTATTTTATGAAGTAACGGGTTGTCTGTATAAACAGCTCCACCTTCTCCCATTGTCATATGATGTGGAGGATAAAAACTAGATGTTCCAATATCTCCTATTGTTCCAGTTAATTTTTCTTCTCCATTGATTATATATTTAGATCCTAATGCATCACAGTTATCTTCTACTAACCACAAATTATTCTTATTACAAAATTCTTTTACTTTTCCTAAATCAAATGGATTTCCCAAAGTATGTGCAATCATAACTGCTTTTGTTTTTGGAGACAATGCTTTCTCTAACATATTAACATCTATGTTATATTGAGGTATTGTAACATCTACAAAAACAGGAACAGCTCCATATTGTAGTACAGGTGTTACTGTTGTTGGAAAACCTGCTGCTACTGTTATTACTTCATCCCCTCTGTTAATTCTTCTTTCTTTTAAAAGTGGTGATGTTAATGCCATAAATGCAATTAAATTTGCAGATGAACCAGAATTAACTAATGAACAATATTTTACTTTTAAATACTCTGCTAATTTTGTTTCAAATTCATTAGTATATCTACCTGATGTTAGCCAAAATTCTAAGGCACCATCTACTAAATTTACCATTTCTTTATTATCATAAACTCTTGAAGCATATGGTATTCTATCACCTTCTTTAAATTCTTTTTTTACATTATGAAATTTATCGCAATATTCTTTTACCATATCTAAAATTTCATTTCTTGCATCTTGTTCAGTTTTATTATTAAACATATTATTTATTCTCACTTTCGTTTATAAATTCTTCAATTTGTTTCTTCATAATTACATTTATATCTTGATTATTTTTATATCCTTTTGAAAATTCTACTGTTTTTTCAATAGCCTTTTCTACGCTCCAAGTTGGTTTCCAATTAAATTTATTCTTTAATTTAGAACATTCTAATTTTAAGAAATTGGCTTCGTGTGGAGCATTATTTTCAGATCTATCTTCCCAAGTTAATTTTTCTCCCCAATATTTACAAAATAGATCTGTTATTTTACCAGTTGTTATACAATTGCAGTCGTCTGGTCCAACATTATAGTATCCTGCATAGTTTTCATCTTCATATTGTTTTTGCGCTATCATCAAATATGCAAATAATGGTTCTAATACATGTTGATAAGGTCTTATTGAATTAGGATTTCTAACAATTATTTTTTCTCCATTTAATGCTGCTCTAACACAATCTGGAATAATTCTATCTCTTGAAAAATCCCCTCCACCTATTACATTACCAGCTCTTGCAGTAGATATTCTTACTTTATTATCATTAAAGAACGAATCTTTGTAACTATGCGTTACAAGTTCAGAACATGATTTACTATTTGAATATGGATCATATCCGTCTAAGTATTCATCTTCTCTGTAACCCCATTCCCATTCTCTGTTTTTATATACTTTGTCTGTGGTTACATTTAAAAATGATTTTACACTTTTACTGTTTCTTACACACTCTAAAACATTTACGGTTCCCATTACATTTGTTTCATATGTATAAACTGGCTCTTCATATGACGTCCTTACAATAGGTTGTGCCGCCATATGAATTACAATTTCAGGTTCATATTTTTCAAATACTTCTTTCAAATGTTTTAAATCCCTTATATCTCCAATAATTGAAGTTATTTTATTTTCTATTTTTGTTATTTCAAATAAACTTGGATTTGTTGGTGGAGTTAGTGAATATCCTATTACTTTTGCTCCCGCTTCTGTTAAAATTTTACAAAGCCATGTACCTTTAAACCCAGTATGACCTGTTATTAAAACTTTTTTATTTTTATAAAAATTCAAATCTACCATAATCTTACCATACCTTCCACAAGGCATTATTTGTATTCCACATTTTTTCTAATTCATTCTTATCTCTTAGTGTATCCATACATTTCCAGAATCCGTCATGTTTATATGCTATAAGTTGTCCTTCTTTTGCAACTTTTTCTAGTGGTTCTTTTTCAAATACTGTACTATCACCCTCTATATAGTCAAAAATTTTAGGTTCTAATACCATATATCCTCCATTTATTAATGCTCCATCTTTATTATCTTTTTCTCTAAAAGCTTGTATTTCACCATTTTCATTAATGTCTAACACTCCAAATTTTTGTCCAACATTTATAGCTGTTAGTGTTGCTATTTTATTATTCTTTTTATGAAATTCAACTAGCTCTTTTATATTAACATCACTTACTCCATCTCCATATGTAAGCATAAATGTTTCATTACCAATATATTTTTGTATTCTTTTAACTCTTCCACCGGTCATTGTATTTAACCCTGTATCTACTAATGTGACTTTCCAAGGTTCTGCAAAATTATCATGTACTGTCATTTCATTTTTAGCTAAATCAAATGTTACATCTGATGTATGTAAAAAATAATCAGCAAAAAATTCTTTTATAGAATGTGCTTTATATCCTAAACATATAACAAATTCATTAAACCCATAATGTGAATATTCTTTCATTATATGCCACAATATTGGCTTATCTCCTATCTCTATCATTGGTTTTGGTTTTAAATGGCTTTCTTCTGAGATTCTTGTTCCGAATCCTCCCGCTAAAATTACTACTTTCATTACTTTCTCCTTATTATTTATATTTTAATTAATATAGTTTTTGCTATTCATATATATCAAATATGCTCACTTCTCCAACTTTTGTTTTGTTGTTTTTTATAAAATCTAATACTTCTGTCTGCATCTGCCATTGTATTGGTATTCCTTCTTTAGCTACTAAATATTTTATATTTTCTGTATTAGATACTTCTTCTATTATTCTGTTAGCTCCATTAGCCCCTAAGCTTCCTCTTCCAAGCATATCATAATCTTTATTATATCTATCTACTGCAATCATATAAACAACAGCATCACCATTTAATATTCTAGTATTTCCATTCTTCCTTAAATATTCTGCTACTTCATTAATTCTTGTTTCCAAGTATGAACTTATTGGTATGAATTTAAAGTGCATATTTTGAGAATATGTCTCTTTGCTTTTAAAATAATTAACAAAATTTACAAATGAAAAAGAAATAAGAATAACACCCATGGCAATTAATAAATTTTTGTTAATTATTAACTTGACTTCTTCTTTTTTTGCAAATATTTTCTTTAATAAATTATAAAGTTTATATAGTATAAGAATAATTGTTGGTAAAGCTCCTACTAAAAAATGTATTGGATCTGAAATAGGAAAACATATAACAAACATTGCTAATCCATATACACAAAATATATAAGAAAATTTATCTCTTTCAAAAAAAACTGTTTCTATTAGTGTATATACAAATGTTAGTGGTACTAATATACTTAATACTCCTACTATATTCCATTCAAATAGGAATGTGTATGGAATTGTATTTGTAAATTCTGATATCCCCAATATTGAATAATTAATAAATTCTTCCAAAGCATTATTTGTTATTAAATATATAATAAAAACTAAAACCGGAATTATTATACCTATTACTCGATAAACACAACTCTTTATATATATTTTAAATTCTTCCTTATTTGTTACAAATAATAACTTATTTCCTAACAATGCAAGACATGTAAATAATCCACTTGTTTGTTTAGTAGTTATACAAAGTCCTGCTAAAAGTCCCACAACAATATCATGCTTTATATTTACTTTAACAAAAACACCATCTTTTTTATAATTTTTTATTTCTTTATAAATAATTATTAATATCAACAATAAAGTTCCAAAATTATAATCTATACAATATTTTCCCATTAACAAAAAAAATATCAAAAATGTAAATAAAACACAAATTTCTTTTTTAATGTTTAATAATTTAAATAATTTATATACGGTATAAATTATAACTGAGCAAAGTATTGCAGCTAATATTCTCATAACAATTAATTCATCAAATGTTAATTTTAATATAACCCCTGCTATCATTGAAATTAATGGAGTGGAAGTTATGCTAATATCCTTATATGGTACTAATCCGTTTCCTATATTTCTAGCAAAAGTATATTGCCATATTTCATCTAAACTATTTAGTTCTACTGGCAACAACGATGATAATATTGCAACAAAAATTAATAAGAATAATAATATATTAAATATTTTTTCTTTTTTCATGTTTTCCCCTCTTATTTTTCAAATACTACTCCAATATGTCTATAAGCTGGTTCTAATGCTATTCTTCCACGTGGTGTTCTTGATATAAATCCTAATTGCATTAAAAATGGTTCATAAACATCTTCTATTGTTTCTACTTCTTCACCAATTGTTGCTGCTAGTGTTTCAACCCCAACCGGACCACCTGCATATTTTATTATTATAGTCTCTAAAATTTTTCTATCTATTTCATCTAGTCCCAATTCATCTATTTCTAGTTTGTTTAAAGCTATTCTTGCAAGTTTTAAGTCTATATTTCCATCTCCTAAAATTGCTGCATAATCTCTTACTCTTTTTAAAATTCTATTTGCAATTCTAGGCGTTCCCCTTGAACGTCTTGCAATCTCAAAAGCTGCTTCATCATCTATATTTATTTCTAATATTGAGCTTGATCTTTTTACTATTGTTTTTAAATCCTCTGGATTGTATAACTCTAATCTTTGTACAATACCAAACCTATCTCTTAAAGGTGTAGCAAGTGAACCAACTTTTGTTGTAGCTCCTATTAATGTGAATTTAGGTAAATCAAGTCTAATTGACCTAGCACTAGGTCCTTTTCCAATAATAATATCTAATGTATAGTCTTCTAACGCTGGATATAATATCTCTTCTACACTTTTGTTTAATCTATGTATTTCATCTATAAACAAAACATCAAATTCACTTAAATTTGTAAGAAGCGCTGCTAAATCTCCTGGCTTTTCTATTGCTGGTCCTGATGTTATTTTTATATTTGAATTCATCTCATTCGAAATTATATTAGAAAGAGTTGTTTTTCCAAGTCCTGGTGGTCCATATAACAATACGTGATCTAATGGCTCCCCTCTTTTCTTTGCTGCTTCTATATATACTTTTAAATTTTCTTTTACTTTATCTTGTCCAATATATTCTTCTAAAACTTTGGGTCTTAATGATTTTTCTAATCTTTCTTCTTCAAAGTCTTCAAGTTCAGGACTTATTATTTTGTTTTCTTCCATAATAGCTCCATTTCTTTATGGTATATTTTTCATTGTAATTATATATTTAAATACGAAATAATGCAACAAAAAAAGTGGTAAAAAACCACTTTTTTAACATATTATTTAATGTGTTACTTCATTAACATTGCTTAAATTTTGTATTGATGCTAATTCAGTAAAAATTTTGTTTTTTGTTATTGTTTTACTATTGTATCTGTAAACTATTTTTAATGAATTGTGCTCATTTTCTTCATCGGTTATATCTTCAATTTTTTGTAACTCTAATTCATATCTTTCACTAATTTTATCTAATTCAATCATGAAAGTTGATAATTCGTCTTTTGTATGAACCTCAACTTCTATTGTTTCAAAATGATCAAATTTTTCAGAATTTGATAAGATTAAATATGTAGCAAATGTAGCAATTATTGCAAGTAAATAGAAACCGGCTCCAACACATAGTCCTATACATGATACTGTAAATAAACCAGATGCAGTTGTTAAACCTTTTACATTAAATCCATCTCTTAATATTGTTCCTGCACCTATAAAACCTATTCCAGATAAAAATTGAGCAGCAATTCTAAAAGGATCTATACTATATCGTTGTGATAAAAATTCTCCGCAAGCAACTACTAATACAGCACTTAATCCTAAAAGTGTATAAATTCTAAATCCTGCTGGTTTATTTAAATTATCACGTTGTCTACCAATTATGCCTGCTAATATAATTATTAATAATATCTTTATTATGCTTTGAAAGTAAAAATTAGACCAAATTTCTAATAAAATTTCCATATATATATTCCTCCTATGTAAAATATAATATCACTATAATTATTATATCACAACTTTTTAATAAAAATATAAATATTTTGAATTTTTTTCATAAAATACTTGAAAAAGTATAAACTATATTATATAATTCAAAATGTTGAAAGAAATATTCCTCGTTAGCTCAGTCGGTAGAGCGCTCGGCTGTTAACCGATAGGTCGTTGGT
Source organism: Clostridia bacterium (assembly GCA_045537285.1). GTDB lineage: Bacteria > Bacillota > Clostridia > TANB77 > CAG-508 > HGM13634. Next base: position 23,673 of record JAZSPC010000015.1, on the reverse strand, counting down.
TCAAGTCCAACACGAGGAGCCAAATAATACAGAATGGATTTTTCCATTCTGTATTTTCTTGTATTTTTTCTCTTATTATGTTAAAATATTTCTAAATAATCACAAAGGAGATTAAGATGAACTTATATGTAGTAAGACACGGACAAACAGATTGGAATATACAAGGACTTGTCCAAGGTTTAACAGATATAGAATTAAACTCTACTGGAATTGAGCAAGCAAATCAAGTTGCTGAACAGTTAAAAAAAATCAATTTTACAGTAATATATTCTTCCACTTTAAAACGTACTCTTGAAACAGCAAAGTTAATTAATAAATATCATAATATAGATATAATTACAGATAGAAGAATAGTTGAAAGATGTTTTGGAAATTTTGAAGGAACTAATGACTTAAAAAATAAGTTTGATTACTGGGATTATAACTTAAATCTTTCAGAGAATAACGTTGAAAGTGTTAAATCATTGTTCAATAGAATCAAAGGTTTCTTATTAGAAATATATGACCTGTATAAAGACACAGATTCAAATATTTTACTTGTAACCCATGGTGGAACTGCTATTGCTATTAATGCAATTATTAATAATATAACATCTGACCTCTTCTCTCTTGGTATGAAAAATTGTGAAATACGAATATTTAAAAATATAAAATTAGATTAGTGAAAGGATCAATAATATGAAAGATATAAAATTCAGTATAATTATGCCAGCATATAATGTAGAAGATTCTATTGAAAATTCAATAAATTCTGTTTTAAACCAAACATATTCTAATTTTGAATTAATAGTAATAGACGACTGTTCAACTGATAACACATATAATACAGTTAAAAAAATTTCTAATGTAAAATTACTTCAAACACCTGTAAATTCAAGACAAGGTGCTGCTAGAAATATCGGATTAGATAACTGTTCTGGGGATTACATTCTATTTCTTGATTCAGATGATGTGTATTTTGATAATAAAGTTCTAGAAAATTTATCAAATATTATTTCAAAAAAAAATGCGCCAGACATTATATACTGTGGTATGAAAATAACAGGAAAAAGAGATTTAACTATATTACCTAATGAAGAAAATATTTCAAAAGGATTCAGATTAGGTCAAAACAAATGGATGAATGTTACAAGCTTATGTATAAAATCTTCTTTAATACAAGAAAATTTAATTAGATTTCCTGAAAAAATTAGATATGAAGATGTTATTTTTGCATTTCTAACAATAGAAAAAGCTCAAACTTTTTCATATACGGATTTCATAACTTATTTATACATAAATAGAGATAACACAACATCCACAAAATATACTTATGCACAATCACTCGATACTATTAAAATCATAGAAGAATTAACTAATTTAAAAGATCATATTTCAAACGAAAATTTACCTTTTTTAAAACAAAGAATTAATGAACAAACAGAGCGTTTACAAGAAAGATTAAAAAGAGTTATTGAATATAATCTTCCAGATTAATACATAAAAAACACACTAATATATAGTGTGTTTTTTATATTTATTTTTTACTATTCTTTTTAATTCTATATCTTTTTATTATAGCATTCATAACTTCTCTTGACATTTTTTCTAAATTTCTCCATTGTTGTGATTGATTTCTTATTTTACCAATATGAATTTCTTTAATTCTGGCATTCATTTGAATCATATCAAGTAAAATTCCTATATCTACCCCATAATCTTTCTCAAATTCAATCTTAGATAAAACACTTTTTCTAGCTGATATCATTCCACTTAACGGTTGCGAAAATTTATGTATTTCCGGGAACAATATGTCTAAAAGTGGTTTTGCTACCAATTCTGTTACTCTTCCACCTGTTCTTTCAAATAAAGATTTAACAAAATCTGCTTCACCATTAGTAACTGGTTCTGCCAATTTTTGTATCACATCTTTTGAATAATTATTTATATCTGCATCAATAAAAACTAGCGTTTCGTTCTTTGCTTCTTGCAAGCCTTTTTCCATTGCATAGCCTTTTCCTTGTTCTTTACAAAAAACTACTTTCGCCCCTTCTTTTTCTGCATACATTGCTGTTGCATCTGTCGAATTATTATCTACTACTATTATTTCATCTACATTTTCATTCTTCTTAACTAATCTTACAACTTTTTTTATACATTTTTGTTCATTAAATGCTGGTATTATTACGCTAAGTTTTTTCATATCATTCCTCCTTTTTCTTTTGGTTAACATCTTATATATTTTACCACATTATAGAAAAAAAAGCAAATATAATGTAAAATAAAAAGAATGGTTTTTATCCATTCTCTTTTTGCATCTCATATTCATTTTTAATGATTGTAGTAATAATCTGTACCGTTTTTTCTAAGTTGTCATTCTTTAAAACATAGTCATATAAATTTATTCTTGATTCTTCATAGTCAAATCTATTTAGTCTTAATCTTATTTCTTTTGGTGATGGCTTATCTAGTCTATTTTTCAATCTTCTTTCTAATTCATCTTTTGGAACTCTTAGAAAGATTGTAACAACTTTCATATCTTTTTCTAAAAGTTTAACTAAATTTTCTGTACCATTTACATCTATATCTTTTACAATTATTTTTCCTTCTTTAACTTTATCGTTAAATACTTTTTTAGAAGTTCCATAGTAATGTTCATGGTGTACATTGTATTCGTATAATTCGTTATCATTTATCATTCTTTCAAATTCTTCTGTTGAAACAAAGTGATATGTACCACCTTCAACATCATTTGCTCTCATTGGTCTATCTGTAAATGATGGAATTGTAACTATATTATTTTCTCTTTTTATTAATTCTTTTTTTATTGTATCTTTTCCTGCTCCTGATACACCTGATAATATTACTAACATGGGCCCACCTTTCCTTCTGCTATTTCATTTGCAGCTAATGTAACTGGTGATTTTTCTTTTACCTTAGTCATACAGATATCTCCATTTGATATTTGTCTAGCTCTTTTTGAAGTAACTATTACTAGTCTATATCTGTTATCAACTTTTTCTAATAATTCTTGTACACTTGGTTTTACCATCATAATTAATATTCCTCCTAAATTACTCTACGTTTTGAATTTGTTCTCTAATATCTTCTATTTGAGTTTTAATTTCAATTACTAAATTTGTGATTTCTATTGAACTAGATTTTGAGCCTATTGTATTTGTTTCTCTGTTCATTTCTTGAATTAAAAAATCTATCTTTTTTCCTACATTAGTTTGTTTTATTAGCTCTTTGAATTGATATATGTGACTATTCAATCTTGTTATTTCTTCTTCGACAGAACTTTTATCAGCATATATAACTGTTTCTAAGGCCAATCTGTTCTCATCTATTTTTTCGGCATCAAGTAACTCTTTAATTCTATTTTCTAATTTTACTATATATTCTTTAATAAGTCTAGTAGAATTTTCAGAAATTATATTTATTTTGCTTTGAATATCATCTATTCTTGATGTTAAATCTTCATAAATTTTCTTTCCTTCTGTTTCTTTCATTTCTATAAAGTTATTAATTGCTTCTTCTAATGGTTGTTTTAATTCATTCCAAATCAATTCTTCATCTTCATCATTTTCTATTGTTAAAACATCTGGAAATTTAGTGATTTCTGTTACTTGTATATCATTATTGATAGAATGTTCATTTGCTAATTCTCTTAATTCTTTAATATACATTCCAGCTAATTCTCTGTTAAATTTAATGCTTTTCCCTTCTGTGCTGTTGTTATAGAAGGTTATAAATACATCAATTTTACCACGAGATATTTTATTTGTTATTTCTTTCTTTATTTTATCTTCTAAATAACTTATGCTTCTTGGAAGTTTTACTGAAATATCGCAATATCTATTGTTTACTGATTTTATTTCTACTGTATATTCTCTGCCATTATTTTCATATTTGCCTCTTCCATATCCTGTCATACTTCTAATCATTTTTCTTTTTTCCTTTCTTCACTATTTCTTTTATATCATTTTGTGATTTATAGTATTCTTTTTTCATAAATCTTAGTGTACATATTGTTTTTATAATATAATAGATTATTACTGCAATTAGTATATATAGCAATATATTATTATATGTAATAGAAAAAATATAATATGCATAAGCACTAAATAAAGTTATCGTAGCTAATACTAAAAACTCTACACCATGCATAAATAAATATCCATTATCTCTCCTGTAACATAATTCAAAATATATTACTGAAACTATTGCAAATACCATACACAATACATTTATTCCTGCTATATATACCGGTGTTTCCAAATATACTGACAATACATTAAGTAAAATCAAGTAAACAATTACAATCACAGCTATTACTGTGTTTTTTAATATTCTATCTAATATTTTCTTTTTATAGTCTTCTGGTATTATTCTACTTTGTTTATATTGTTCATCAAATTTTTTAATATTTTCTTGTATAATTTTGTCTTGCTCTTTTAGTTCACTTTTAGATAATTCTTTTTTCACTTGTTTAATCCTCCAACTCATATAAAATATTGCTTGAAATAACCAGTGGAGCTGTTTCTGTTCTTAATATTCTTTTCCCTAATGTAACTGGTACAAAACTATTCTCTTTACATAGCTTTATTTCATTTTCATCAATTCCACCTTCTGGTCCAATTAAAACAGCAACTTTTAAATTTTGTTTTTCTTTAAATTGACTTAATACTTTTTTTAAACCGCTTTCTCTTTCTTCTTCATAAGCTACCAATAATATATCATAATCTTGTACTTTTTCAAACATATTTTGAAAATTAATTACATTATTTACCTTTAAAATACTATCTCTTTTTGATTGTTTTGCAGCAACTTCTGCAATTTTTTGCCATCTATCTAACTTTTTTGCTTTATCTTTTTCATCAAGCTTTACAATACTTCTTTTCATAACAACTGGCGTAATTTCTTTTACACCTATTTCTGTACATTTTTCAATTATGAATTCAAATTTATCTGCTTTTGGTAAACCTTGAAATATGTGAATATATGTATTAGCTTCTGTTGTATTTAGAACCTCTTCTAAAACTTCACATATTACTGAATAATTATTACATTCTACTATTTTACACATATAACTTTTAGATATATCTTTGTTACAAATACAAATCTCTTCTTCTACTTCTAATCTTAAAACATTTTTTATGTGATTTACATCTTCTCCAATTATATTTATTCTATTATCTTCTATTTGTTCTTCTTTTACAAAAAATTTATACATATCATTTTCCTTTTTCTTTTTTAATACATCTAATATATCATAAAAACAAAGAGTAGTAAACTATTTTTACTACTCTTAAATATTTAATATTAAATTATGCTCTTGGGTGAGCTTTTCTATATATATTCTTTATACTATCATCTTGAAATTGCATATACACCTGTGTTGAAGATATATCTGAATGTCCAAGCATTGTTTGAATTGATTTTAAATCTGCACCATTTTGTAATAAATGTGTTGCAAATGAATGTCTTAAAACATGTGGTGTAATTTCTTTTGTAATATGTGCTTGTTCTTTATAATATTTTATTATTTTCCAAAATCCTTGTCTAGTTAATCTTCTACCATTTATATTAACAAATAAAGCTTTTTCATCTTCATTTCTAACTAATACCGGTCTTGCTTCTTCTACATATTCTTTTAAAGCTTTTAAAGATAATGAACCTAATGGTATCGTTCTGTTTTTAGTAGCTGTTTTGCATACAACTGAACCAGCTTCTAAATCAACATCATCTATTTCTAATGATATTATTTCTGTAACTCTCATTCCTGTTGCATATGCAAATTCAAGCATAGCTTTATCTCTTGTTCCTTTTAAATCTACATTTTTAGGTTGATTTAAAAGAAGTTCTATTTCATTAGAAGATAATATGCTTGGTGCATGTTTTTCTACTTTTGGAGCCTGAACGCCTTCTGTTGGGTTGATTTTTACTTTTCTATTTTTTAGTTCATACTGATAGAAACATCTAATAGAAGCTAAACTTCTAGATATACTTGAAGTTTTTTTACCAACCTCTTGTAAATGTTTTAGATAATCTTTTATATCGTCTGCATCAATTTTTGCATAATTTAATTTGTCTGCATCTAAGTATCTTTCAAATTGTAATACATCTCTTTCGTATGATTGTAATGTATTTAAAGACATTTTCTTTTCTTCTTTTAAGAATTCTAAAAATCCTCTTATTTGTTTTTCCATTATTTAGCTCCCCTTATCTTTATATAATTAACATAAATTACTAATGTTATATCAAATAACTAAAAAAAAGTAAATAGTTTTTTTGTTTTTTTTAAAATTTTATATTTTTTAATAGAATAATAGAAATATTTGTCGATAAATATGTTTCAACAAATGCTGATATTACCATTCCTAGTAGCATTATAAGGCAAAATACTGTGTGTCTTAATATTTCTAATTTTATATTTTCTCTTTGCTTATTTTTCATTATAGATTTATATAATTTAACTCCACTTACACATATAGCAAACATTGTGGGCACAAATATTATGTTATGTAATAATAAGAAGGAAATTGCAATTAATAATCCATTCCACGCTCCAAATACTGTTAGCAAACTATTTATTGTATAACCAATAGAAAAACCTTTTAACGCTATTGTTCCATAAACTATTGGAATACCTATTATTGTTGATGCACCAAACCACAATATTAATGTGATTGTTAAATTATATATTAATGATTCTTTTAATATTTGTAATAAATCTATATTTTCATTGTTCTTCACATTATTAATCAAATTGTTTAAGTATGTACTAATTTCTGCTAATATCTCTTGATTTGAGTTATTAAAAATTATAATAGATATTATTAAACCTATAAAAAAGAGAATAGTTACAGTTAAATATTCTCTTTTGTTATTTATTATGTGGTTATATATTATAGTTCCAATTTTCGACTTTCTTTCCCTATATCTATACATTATGTATTAATTCCTTTCAAATCTTTATACATAATGTGTATGAGATAATATTGTTATTTAGAACTAATTTTTCCATACACTCCACCGCCGCCGGCTTCGATATTTACATTTCCTTCTCTTGCATTTACTATATTATTTGCTACTTTTTCTCCAACAACAGCTTCTATATCGTCTTTTGATAATTTGTGAAGTATGTTCATTTCAGTTTCAAAAGTATCTAATAATTTATCTATTGTTTTTCCGCCTAATCCAGGTATAAATGTTAATGGTACTTGGTAATAGTATGGCGGTCTAAAACTTGGGCTTTTGGTTATTTCTTTATCTTTTATGATCTCTATTCTATCAAAAACACCCATTGTAATATTTGAACTGTCACAATCAGGACATGTTGTAATTGGTGCATTCCCCGGTATTGGTTTATCACATTTTTCACAATATGTTCTGTGATATTTACCAAGTTTTGGGTCTAATCCATAATTTGCAACTATTTTTCTCCCATCTTCATTTCTTAAAGCTTTTAAAATTTCTTTAAAACTTATATCTTCTACTAACACCTTATTATATTCTCTTGCTATTTTAGGTAGAGAATGAGCATCTGAATTTGTTAAAAATGTTCTTGTTTCGAGTTCTGAAATTTCATCTGCTAAATATGTATCTGATGATAGTCCTAATTCTATTGCAAATACTCTATCAAATTTTTCTTTAAATATTTTCTTTAAACTGCTTGTACAATTCCCATAAAAACTTTTATGTGGAGTAAAAGCATGTGCTGGTATTAAAATACCATTATGCCTTTCCACTATATCTATTAAATCATATGCTGAAATATCTGCTCTTTGTGAGCTTAAAGTAATATTCTTTATATGATGGCTCATTTCATTTGAAAATGCTTTTATATCTTTTAAATATGGAAAAAAGCATATATTATGTGCACTTCCTGTTCCACCTATATCATTTACTTCTGATGTTTCTATTTCGCTTCCTAATAATATACAAACTTTATCTTTGTATATTATTCCACCATCTGGTATTTCGTATGCCTCACCTGTTTTTAAAAAGTTTTCTATATCTTCTATAACATAAGGTGATGCACAATCTATTATCCCTACTACATTTATTCCTTTTCTTTCTACGCATTCTTTTGCAATGTTTGCAAAATTTAATGACCTTGCTGCTGTTATTTTTATTGGTTTATTACTTTCACTTCTTCCAATGTGAACATGTAAATCCGCAAAAATTTCGTACATATTAATTCTCCTAATATTAATCTAAATTTCTCATATATTCTTCGTATTTTGATATAACTTCTTCTGGATCACCTTGGTCTAATATTTCCCCATCATTAAGCCATATAACTTCATTGCATAATTCTCTTAATGCATTCATACTATGTGATACTATAACTACTGTTCTATCTTCGTGTGATATAAGTTCTTTCATTTTATTATAGCTTTTCTCTTTAAATTTCATATCACCAACACTGAAAACCTCATCTATTAAAACAATTGGTGTTTCTAGTATAGCGGTTATGGAAAATGCAAGTTTTGAATGCATACCACTTGAATATGTTCTTACAGGTTTATGAATAAATTTTCCAAGTTCAGAAAACTCTATAATCTCTTCTACTCTTTCTTTTACTTGTTCTTCTGAAAATCCTAAAAGCATTCCAGATAGGAATATATTTTCATATCCTGTAAGCTTTGGTTGAAAACCAACGCCAATAGAAAGCAAAGAGACTGCATTCCCGTGTAAATCTATTGTTCCTTCATCTGCCGAAAAAATTCCAGCAATAGCTTTTAATATTGTTGATTTACCACTACCATTTTTACCAACAATACCAACGATTTTTCCTTGTTCAATATTAAAGCTTACACCTTTTACAGCTTCAAAGTATTCTACCTTTGCTTTGTTAGGTTTAAACAAAGTTTTTCTTAATGAGAACTTTTTAATTGTTCTATATGATATTCTTAAATCTTTTACTGTTATTGCATATTTTTTATCTTCCACTATAACATTCCCCTTAACTCATTACTTTTACATAACTATTTTCATTTTTATATATTAATCTAATTCCTATAACACATAAACCAACTGCTGTTGCAAGCCAAATTAGATATACTCCAAAGTTCATATTTGTTCCATATAAAAGAACTTTTCTGCTTTCTTCTATAAAGAATGCTGCCGGATTTATTGTTGCCATTATCTTTCCATATGGTGCAGGTATTCTTTTTGATACTGAATAGAATATTCCTGAAAAATAGAATACTAATTTTAAAAGTATATTTACTATATTTGATAAATCTTCTATAAATACACCAAAATGTGAAAAAATTACACATAATCCAAATGTAAATAAAAATACTAAAACTAAAATTGGTATCATTTGAATCATTGTTAAAGATAGTGGTACTTGGTATACTGCCATAAGTCCTGCTACTATTAATAAAGAAATTAGCAATTTAATAAAATTAACAAGCATCTTTACTAATACTAGTATAAATTTTGGAAGATACACTTTTGTAACTATATTCTTATTTGAAGATATTAATTTTACTGATGCTTTTAAACTTTTATCAAAAAACGTCCATATTGTATTTCCTATAAACACAAATGCTAGCATATATTCTTCGCTTGTTCTAAATACTGCAAGCACTAAGAATGCATATACAAACATAAAACATAATGGTTCTAAAAACCACCAAAGCCACCCTAAATATGAGCCAGCCACTTCTGATTTTAATTCTGCTTTTGCTGCATATATTGAATATTTATAATATTTTTTTATATCATTTATAAACCTTTTCATTATTCCTCCGATTAGTTTTACTTTTTTTCGACACGCTAATTATACAATAAAAATTTATTGAATGCAATAAAGTATTATGCCCTAATTTAATAATTTAATAGCATTTCTTGCAAGCTCGTCACATCTATTGTTGTGTTCGTTATCTGCGTGACCTTTAACTTTTATAAACTCTACTTCATGTACTTTGGTTAGATCATATAATTCTTGCCATAATTCTTTATTTTTCACAGGCTCTTTACTTGAATTTACCCAACCATTTTTAAGCCACCCATAAATCCATTTTTGAGTAAAAGCATTTACTACATAAGCACTATCGCTATATAACTTAACCTTGCAAGGGAATTTTAATAATTTTAATCCTTCAATTACAGCTGTTAACTCCATTACATTGTTTGTAGTATCTTCTTTCCCGCCTGAAATTTCTTTTTTATTTCCTTTATACATTAAAATACTTCCCCATCCACCTGGACCAGGATTTCCAGAGCAAGCTCCATCTGTATAAATTATTACTTCTTCCATATTTTTTCCTCTTTCATTTTTTATTATTGTAAATTTATTTGTTTTGTGATATTATATCAATAAATATTTTTATTTACAATATGAAAGGAGCATTTTCATGTCAAATGTTGTTGCAATTATAGGTGAATATAATCCATTCCATAATGGACACGCATATCATTTACAAAAGACCAAAGAAATAACTAATGCAGATTGTGTAATAGCTATTGTTTCTGGCTCATTTGTTCAACGAGGAAATGTTTCTTTAATAGATAAATGGTCAAAAGCTGATATGGCTTTATCTAATGGTGTAGATTTAGTTATCGAACTACCTACTGTATATAGCATATCAAGCGCAGAAAATTTTGCTTATGGTGCAATTAAAATATTAAATTCATTAAAAGTTGTAGATACCCTTTCTTTTGGAAGTGAATTTTGTGATTTAGATGTTTTAGAAAAAATTGCAGATACTTTAATAGAAGAGCCATCTGAATTCAAAACACTTTTAGAACACGAATTATCAAAAGGTGTATCTTTCCCAAAAGCAAGAGAAAATGCATTGCTTATGTATTTAAATGATATTAGAAAATATGCGAATATACTTTCTAGCCCAAATAATATTTTGGCTATCGAATATCTTAAAGCGTTAAAAAGAACTAAAAGCAAAATTAAACCAATGGCTATAAAAAGAATAAATGTTGGATATAACGATTTGGGAACTAAAAACAACTTTGCAAGTGCAACTGCTATCAGGCAAAAGATTATTGCTAATACCCCTGCTGGTCTTAGCAAACTTATGCCTTCTAAATCATACAAAATTTTATATAATAGCATTCAAAAAGGTCATTATGTTAAAGATATAACTGCATTTGAAAAACAAATACTTTATGTTTTAAGAAAAATGAGCACAGAAGAAATTGCAAATCTTCCAGATGTTTCAGAAGGTTTAGAAAATAGCATAAAAAATGCCGCTGATTCTTGTAATACAATTAATGAATTTATGAATATTGTAAAAACCAAAAGATATACAGCTACTAGAATTCAAAGAATTTTATTATATGCACTACTAGGAATTACAAAAGATGATATGAAAAATTCATATAAAGTTCAACCATATATTAGAGTTTTAGGAATGAGTGAAAAAGGAAAAGAGCTACTTTCTACAATGTCACGTTTTAGAAATAAATTAAATGTTATAACTTCTGTAAAAAAATATGTAGATAGTAACCCTAATAAAGAACTACTAAATATGTTAAATATAGATATAAATGCTACAAATATTTATACACTAGGTTATGCAAAAGACTCATGGTCTAATTTAGATTATACACATAATATGATAATATATTAAAACAAGCTAAATAATCTTAGCTTGTTTATTTTTGCAACAATTAAGATATTATATAAAATCAAGAATAAAAATTTTATATGGCTTTACCAAATATATGCTCCAATACTTCTTCTGTTGTATAATGCACTGCTATTCCAAGTTCTTCTTTATCTTGTTTTTCAATTGTAGCTATAATTATATCTTCTTCTGTTGAATTTGGATCATTTAATATTTCTTCTAACTCTTCTATTGATTTACTTCTAAAAGCAAGTATTTTTTGTTCATTAGCCATAATATCAACTCCTTTTATTTTAAGTTATTAATAATTTAATACCTTGCTATAATTATATTTTTATTTTGGTTATTTGTCAATTATATGTTTTAATTTTCTCAAACTTTCGTACGACATATTTCAACTTTTATATATAACAAAAAATCTAAGACTTTACATCTTAGATTTTCTGCTTGTGGGTTATTATTGTGGATTACAATATACATTGTTTTGTGCGCACCATTCTACAAATTCAGGTCGAATATCATCAAAGAAAGTTTCTGTTCTATATTCTTCCTCTGAAAACATTTTGTATACTACAATATTATATCTTTCGATATACTCATCATAGTTATGATGTCTTCTGTTATTCGTATCATATACACAGTTATCTTTGACAATAACTGCATGTGCTGTTGGCCCATCTTTAAGCGTTTGACTACAATACATTAATTTTGCATCATTCAAATGCTGAGCTATTGCCCATGAATAAAAATAACAATATCCACACGATTTTTTCGAAATTGCTTCTTTATATTCTTCCCTTGGCCAATGTTTTTTTATGCTTTTCCAATCTGCTTTACTTACAACTTTACCATATCTACCAAATAATTTAAATAATAGGTTATAACTAAGCTGTCCTGTAACTCTAAATAATTTAGTAAAATAAGCAAGTATAATGTAAATTACTGAAAGCAATCCAATTATAACAGCTACTGTTTTTAGATTGAATATATAAAACATCAAACCACTAGTCCAAATAAGTATAGCAATTGTAAAATGTACTAATGCATTAAACACATTCAAAACTCTACATTCTGATTCTGCTGTTGCTTCCAAAAAATCATTTTTAAGATCTGTTATTTCTTTCCGAATTCTTTTAAAAATAAAAATCCCTTCCTTCTTTTGTTGTTCCCACAATATTACTAGTAGATTTTTCTACTTAATATATATATTATATCATATTGTATACATAATATCAAATAGTACTATTTATTCATTATATGTATATCCTCTATCTTTGCTCCCATCTCTCTCGCAATTATACTTTGAACTTGTGCAATATCTTCTTTTTTTAGTTCATCTTTATCTATTACTAAACTTATACTATCATCATTTCGAAAGATAATTACATCTTCAAAACCTTTGGTTTTAATTAAATTCTCTGAAATCATAATTGCATTCTTCGTTTTATTTATTTTATCAATTTCTTCTTGTGCGCTACTCTTTTGTTTTTCACTAGTTGTAGTACTATCTAATATTTTTTGATAAGATTCTAACATTTGAGAATACATTGTATCTCTTTCTAATCTTGAAGAATTAAAATATTCTTTTGTATCAGATACTTCACTATTTGTTTGAATACTCTCTTTATCTGTTGAAATAGAACTTGCAACTTCATTACTTACTACTTCATTGTTTATTGCTTGATTTACAACACTATTTGATAAATTCGAACTTACCAAAGTAGCATCACCAATATCTGCAATTTCTGTACTTGTTTGTATATTTTCGTTATAATTTAAGTAACCAGCTGTAACTAACATTAAAGATATAACTAAAATTGTTAATTGATTTTTTTTAATTATTTTAAGCATATAAAAACCTCCTAATTTTGTTTTTCAAAAACTTGTATTTTGTGTGTAGCAAGTCCTGTTGCCGCTTCAACTGCTTGAATAATACTAGCCTTTACTACTGAATTATTTGCACCACTTGCAGCTATAATTGCACCTTCTATTTTAGGACTGATTGTTTTTTGAACTATTATTTCATCATCTTGATAAATAACTTCTCTTGAACTATCACTTTCTTGTGTAACCCTTGTTCCGACCTGTTGAATCCGTTTCATTTATTACACTTGTTTTATCTTTTGTATTATATACCGGAATAATCTGCTCTGTTTCATTATATGTAAGTAGAACATCAACATTACCTACTCCAACTATTTTTGATAAAATATTTTCTAATTTTTCTTCTAATGTTAGTTCCACTGTACTTTTATTTTCTTTTACTGCTAATTGTTTAGATGTATTATTAGTAGTACTTTTAGGTGTTTCTTCATCTTTCCATATAACATTAATTGCGACAACTGTTACAATTAATATAACTAATAGAAATACTAAATTTTCAGTTTTCTTTTTGTTGTTTCCATCATCCTTAAAAATTTTACTAAGCTTTTCTTTTAACATTTTATCCTCCTTAGTTAATTGTGATAGATGTTTCCTCTATCGAATATTCTTCTGCCAGATACTGTATAATGTCTTGTTTTTCTCTTTCGGTTATATTTGATGTTTCAACCACTTCTTCTCCAATATTAATATCTACTTTTTCTATTCCAATTCTATTGCTTGTATTTTTAATTTCTTCTTTATTTTGTACATTTAAAACCATTCTATCTATTGCTCCATAATTTTCTTTGGTAGTTATAATAGTTATATTGCAACTTGATACTGTGTATCCTTTTTGTTCGATTTTAGCTTGTACATCTTGTTTTATATTATTTATATATGCCTCTTCTATTAATTTAGAATTGCTATTTTCAAAATCATTAGAAGAAGTTTCTAAAATATCTTCATCAAAATATTTTTCGTAATTTGTAGATATTTTAAATTCTTTTCCTGTTATCTTACTTGCAATTGGTTGTATAAGTGTAAATAGCACATATATTCCAATTATCATTTTTATATATTTTTTATTATTTCCATTTGGTAATAACATTTCAAAAATTGTTGCAATAATAACCGCTACAATAATTTGATTTGCCCATGTTCTTATAAAATCTATCATTTATTTCCTACCTATACAATAAAGTTCCATTTGTAACTTTTATTACAATTGTTAAACCTACAATAAGCATTACACTAATACAAAATATAATTGCTAATAGAATTTTAAATGTATCACTTATATTATCTAATAATCCTAATATCTTTTCATCTGCAATAGGCTGACATACACAGGAGGCTATATAGTATGTGAAACTTAGTAGTGTTAGCTTTATAATCGGTGATAAACATATCCCACTAATAACAATTATTCCAACAAACCCTACTGCATTTTTTAATATCCCAGCACAACCTAAGACTGCATCTGTTGCATCACCTAATATTTTTCCTACTACTGGTATTACAGTTGAAACTGCTGCCTTTGTTGTTTTAGCTGTAACTCCATCTACTGCTCCTGTTATACTTCCTTCAAGCGATAATATAGTGACAAACAAAGTCATAATAGTTCCTAATATCCATATTCCAGAAGATTTTAAAAATTTAGCAAACTTATCTATTCTTACTTTATTTGATATTTTAGAAACAATACTTAATGCTGTTCCAATTATTACAAGTGGAAGTATGAAGTCTATAATAAAGTTACCTATAAAATTTATTAAAAATAATAATATTGGCTTTACTACACCCGCTGATACAAAAGAACCTGTTGTTAGCATTAGAGTCATAAGGAGCGGTATTAGACTATTTGAAAAACCAACTAAATTTGTTGTAGTATTTTTTATTATATTTATAATGTCTGCAAAATTGTTAAGAACAAGTGTTATTATAATTATGTACTCTACAAAATATGCTATTTGCGAAACACTTTTATTACCTAAACTCTCACTAATTGTTACTAATATACTATGTATAATAATTACTATTAATATAATTCCAATATTGCTAATTGCAGATTTTGTTTCTTTTCCTATTGAATTAAATAACTTTTTAAATATATTTTTTGTTTCTATTTTCCCTGTAATAGCATCACTAAAAACATCTTGCAAACTAATATCTCCAAAAGCTTCTCCCATATACTCTTTTGATGTACTAATGAAATCAGAGATTCCTAATGCCCTTGTTTGACTTTCTAATATTTCTGCATCTATCGCCAGATTAACATTTGGTAAAAGCATAAAAAACAAAATTAAAATTAATATTTTTTTCATTAGTGCATTCTCCTTATGGTAATACTTTTAAAATTGTTTCTAATAATGAAGATATTATCGGGATTGACATCGTAATTATCATTATCTTTCCGCCAATATCAATTTTATTCGCAATAGCACTTTCTCCTGAATCTTGACATATACTTACTGCAAATTCTGTAAGTATTGCAATCCCTGTTATTTTTAAAATAATACCTAAGAATTCACTACTAATACTTGCTCTTGATGATATGTCTTTTAATAGATTAATTACGCCTGACATTTGTGATAAAGAAAGTAACAAAATTGCAATTCCTGCAATAATAGATGTATATACTGCAAATTCTGGCTTATATTGTTTTAGTATTATAATAATTATTAAGGCTGTAATTCCAATACCTATTATTTTTATAATTTCCATATTATCACCTATAAACTAAACAAAGCTCTTACTGTGGCAAACAATGTACTTATTTCTTTTACAACCATTGTTAAAACAATTACAAGGCCTGCAAGTGTTGTCATCATTGCTTGATCTTCTCTTCCTGCTCTTGCTAAAACCTGATGTAATACTGCAACTAATATTCCTATTGCTGCTATTTTAAATAATAAATCTATATCCATAGTAATCTCCTTTTAAATTAAAATAATGACAAAAGCAAGTCCAACTGTTGCTCCTAATGTTTTATACATTTTTGCATTCTTCTGTTCTTCCACTTTTGCTTTTTCTATTTGCATTTCTATAAAAGTTTTTGTTAGTTCAATTCTACTTATTTGTCCTTCTTTATCTGTTTTTCCTAACATTTTTCCAAAACCTTTTATATTTTCTATGTCTTCCGTATTTAAATTTGTTTCTGCTAATTCAACACTTTTATTCCAAGCTTCTTCTGCATTATCTATTTTCATGTTGTTACTTGCTTGTATAAATATTTGTGAAATATTTTTTGAAACCATTTCAGCGGTTTGAATAAATATATCTGGAATCGGTTCATATGTAAATTTTATTTTGCTTTCTATTATATTTAGTGCGTTTTTTAAATCTTTTAATTCTGAAAGCCTTAATGTGTATTTTTTTGAAATTAAATTTCCTATGTAAAAGCTAATACAAAATACTAAAAGGATAATTATGTATTTAAGTAACAACATTGTTTGTCCTCCATATAATTATATATATGCTTGTTTTATTTTTTTAGAACAAAAAAGAATACTAACTTTAATTAGTATTCTTTATATTTTAATAATTTCTATACATGCTTGGATTTGTATTTGGTATGTTCATATTACTCATATTAGAATTCATATTTGTATTCCAATTTTGCATTCCCATATTACTTATACTGTTCATATTATTCATATTTTGATATGGAGTCATTCCCATATATGTGGTTGATATTGTTATAAATTTTATTGCATAAATATCTGCATAAATTTGACTGTCTCCTTCAAATGATCTAAGTAAAATATAGCTTGCACCAACATCTTCTAAAAAACCTATTCTGTCTGTCATATTGTTGGTACCAATTAAGAACTCTATTCTCATAAGTTTACCTATTTGTTGTCTTAAAAATGCAGGTGTATATATTGAATTTGTTAATATTTCTGGTGAATTCTCAGTAATTTGATTTAATCTGGTTTCTCTTTTTGTTTCTTGATCTTGTTGTTTAATGTCTTGCGCATTACTTACTCCTCTTTTGTTTAATTCTTCTGAATTAATCATATAATTACCTCCAATTTAAGTATTTGCATATAGCTCTGTTGGTCTATAAAAACAGTGTTCTCCCAGCCTTGTATGAAGTGTACCAGAGCCATTGTATGGAAATATTGGTCCACAAGATGGTCTAAACGGATTTAAATACCATAAACATTCTCCAATTTCATTTAATCTGTTTCCAGAAATAGCCCAATCTGCTATGTAATAATGTATATCAGTTGGCGTCATATTAAATATATTTTGTAGATTATATCTTCCAAATAAATTATCTGTTGCACAATCAAATTGTCCTTGTTGATAAATAATGTTTCGTATACTTCCACCTTGTGAAACCCTTGCATATTCTCCTTCTGAAACGTTTACTCTGTTCATTACAACAGATGCAACAGCTTTCATTCCATTATCGCCTTCACCTCCTGCTTCACATTGTACTATTCTTGCTAAAAGTTCTCTATCTGAATATGGCATATTTCCTCCACAAATTAATGTTTTATATTTAATACTATGCTTTAAATTTAAATTTTTGTATAAAATTTTCAAAAAAATTAATAATATTAATATATGAATTTTAGGAGGTTTTTATCATGAAAAACAAAATTTTAATTTCTACATTATTATTCTCACTTTGTATAGTTTTTTTGTGTTCATATTCTTTTGCAACTGGTATGATGCAATCTGCTGGTAATGCAGTAATGAATGCTGGAAACACTATCGGTAATGCTGCTATTCGTACAAGAGATACAATAGTTGGTGGAACAGAAAACTTAGCAAACGATGTAATGGGTGGTGTTGATACCATGACAGAATATGATAGAACAACAACTGGAACAACAGATTACACTGCTACAAGAACTGCTACTGATAATACTGGATTATTTGGAATGAGTGATACAATGTCAACATGGTTAATAATGGGAATAGTTGGTGCAGTTATAATCGGATTAATTTGGTATTATGGTGCTCAATACGAACATAGAAATTACAGTAATGACTAATTTTTTCTTTATCTTCTTACAAAAGTATGATATAATCATATTTGTAAGGAGATTTTTTTATGGAAAAATTAATTGCAAAAAATCCTGTTGCTTATCACAATTATTCAATAGATGATACATTAGAAGCAGGTATGGTTTTAACTGGAACAGAAATTAAATCCATACGTTCAGGAAAAGTTAATTTAAAAGATACGTATGTTAATATAAAAAATGGAGAGGCTTTTGTTTATGGTATGCACATAAGTCCTTATGAACATGGAAATATTTTTAACAAAGACCCACTTCGTAATAGAAAACTTTTATTAAATAGACGAGAAATAAATAAATTATTAGGTTATATCTCTCAAAAAGGTTTATCTCTTGTACCTACTAAACTATATTTTAAAGGAAATTTTGTAAAACTAGAAATTGGAATTGGAAAAGGTAAAAAATTATATGATAAACGTGAAGATATGGCTAAAAAAGATGCCGAAAGAAAAATACAAAGAACATTAAAAAATGCAGAATATTAAAATTCTGCATTTTTGTTTTATATTTTTTAAAATTATTAAGCTTTATTTGATGAACAAAATACGTTTTTAATTTTATGTGCTACTGTTTGTTCTATTAAATCTCTTGCTGGTGATAAATATTTTCTTGGGTCAAATGCACTTGGGTCTTCTGCAAATGCTTTTCTTATTGCCCCTGTCATTGCTAATCTTAAATCTGTATCAACATTTATTTTTGATACTCCTAATTTACTTGCTTGATTTAGCATTTCATCAGGAACACCTTTTGCTCCTGGTATATTTCCACCATATTCATTACACATATCAACTAATTCTGGTATAACTGTTGAAGCACCATGTAAAACTATTGGTGTATTTGGTATTAATTCTTTTATTCTAGCTAATATATCAAATCTTAATTTTGCTTCACCTTTAAATTTGTATGCTCCATGGCTTGTTCCTATTGCTATTGCTAATGAATCACAACCTGTTCTTTCAACAAATTCTTTTGCTTGCATTGGATCTGTATACATTGCATCAGAAGCATCTACATTTACTTCATCTTCCACTCCTGCAAGTTTTCCGAGTTCAGCTTCAACTACTACTCCTCTTTCATGTGCATAGTCTACAACTTTTTTAGTTATTGCAACATTTTCTTCAAAATCATATTTTGAACCATCTATCATTACAGATGTAAATCCTGCATCTATGCAAGCTTTGCAAGCTTCAAAATCTGCACCGTGGTCTAAATGTAATGCTATTGGTATAGTAGTTTCTTCAACCGCTGCTTCAACCATTTTCTTTAAATATGTTGGTCTTGCATATTTTATTGCACTAGAAGATGCTTGAAGTATTACAGGTGCATTTTCTTTTGATGCTGCATCTACAATCGCTTGTATTATTTCCATGTTATTAACATTAAAAGCTCCTATTGCATATCCTTCCTTCATAGATTTTTCAAACATTTCTTTTGTCGTTACTAATGGCATAATTTATTTCCTCCTTAAATTAATTTACCTCATTATATTGTAAAAATTATCGAATGTATAACCTTCATTTCTTAAATAGTTTATAACTTCTGTTAATGTTTCATAAGTTAAAATTTTAGAAGCTGCATCATGCATTAAAAGCACAATATTATTTTTGTCTTTCGAATATTTTTTTACATTCTTCAAAATCTTTTCTTTGGTATTTGCACCTTGTGCATCTCCTGTTAATACATTCCAATCTATATATGAAATATTATTCTTATTTAATAATTTTCCTGCTTGTTTTTTTACTGTTTTATATGAACTACCAGAATAACCTCCTGGAAATCTAAATAAATGAGAAGAATATTCATTTACTCCAATTGCTTTTCGTATAGCCTTTTCCGTTTTATTATATTCTTCAAACACACTATTTGCACTTGAATATATTTTATCATAGTTGTGTGAGTACCCATGATTTGCTATATAATGTCCTTCTGTATATGCTCTTTTTACTATTTCAGGATATTTATTTACATTAGAGCCAAGCACAAAAAATGTTGCCTTTACATTTTGCTCTTTTAAAACATCTAAAATTAAGTTTGTTACAGGTTCCGATGGCCCATCGTCAAAAGTTAAATACACAATCTTAGTATCTGTATCATATATTTCTTGCATTGCTTGTTTTGAACTTTCAGTATATGTTGGCAATGCTTGATTTTGTATGTGTTCTTCTTTTTTATTTTCTTCGTATTCCTCTATATATTCTTGATAATTTTGTTTTAAAGTTTCAAATATATTAAAATTATATAGTTTTGCATAATACATTCCAAGCAAACTGAATAATCCTATAAACAATATTACTAGTATTACTATTGTTCCTATTTTTATTCTATTATGCTTAGGTGTTACATCTTCAAAATCTATTCGCATTTTTTATTTACTGCAATTAGTAATGTTACAATGTATATTGCAAGTGCAAATGGCATTGTATATATACTAAATGGAATTTTAAATAAAGCTATAATGCTAAAATATACGCATAAGGTTGTAACTAGTATTCCTAAAACTTTTAAAGACATTTTTATTTTGTTATTTGATCTATAATTTCTAATTATTATATATATTAATGATAAAACTGTAATCAGCAATACTGGTAATACATATGGATTAAGAACTGTACTTATTCTCGTTTCAGGAATTATAACTTTTTTAATTTCTTTTTCTTCTTCAACAATTCTATATTTTTCTACAACATTATTTATATATGTATCTAATTGTTCTTGTGAATACTCAGCAACCTTTATTCCTGCTACTTTGTTTATATTATCTAATCTCGAAAGCAATATCTCATCTGTCTCAAAACTTTCTTTTGCAAGATTTATTATATCATCTTTTTCATAACCTTGCGGAATATATATTTCTATTCTTGTACCTGCTTTGTATTCAATAGACTTTTCAAATCCCGCTACATATAAAGTTGCTGCACCAGCTATAATAATTAATATACTAATAACTGTAAGTATTACTTTAATTCTAAAATATTTCTTCATATCTTCCTCCTATTTATTTGTAGCTTTTGATAGCATTGAAACTGTGAAAAGTAAATTTCCCAATACTGTTACAATCCATCCCCAGAATATTACTAATCCCACTGTATTTATAACTGTCATGGTTGAAAAAGCTAATACTACTAAAACTATTAACATTACTACTATTGCATTTAATGATTCTAAATATGCATCCTTAATATTTTCTGAAAATACTTTTTCTTTATTTTTTATACATTTTAAAATATTGTTAATTAATATCATATTTAAAATTATTAATCCTAGCATTCCAGCAAAACTGTTCAAAGATATTGGAATATTAGTTAATCTAATGATTATTAAAAATACAGAAATATTTGTTATAAATCCTAGCGCTCCTAATAAACCTTTTAATATATATTTAATTATTAAAACTAATGAAATTACTATACATGCAACTACTAATGCTAAAACAAAATAATTAATAGTATTTCCTAAATCACTTTCCACAAATAGTTCATCACTAATTGTATAGATTACTGGCATTTTTCCTATTGTAGCAAGTTTTGAAGCTATTGTATCTATATTTATTTGTGAATTAATTTCTGAATCTTTTGTAAGATTAGTTCCAGTTGTTACTCTTAATGTTTTTCCGTCTAATAATAAATTATCATAAGATACTTCTGCAATTGTATCTCCATCAAATAAAACTATAACTTTGCTTTCTTCTCCCTTATCAGTAGTTTCTACTACTTTATATTTGTCTATATTGTTGATTTTTTCTATTCCAGAATTATTTAGTTTTAGATTAATATATGTTCTATATTCTAATGTTAAAGATGCATAAGTTGCCTCTGCTGATTTAAAATCTATGTAGTCTAATATAACCTCTTCTGTTTTAGAATCAATCAATTGTAATCTTCCTTCCATTTGTAAGAAAGCCTCGATATCAGCTAAATAATGATCTTCTACACTTAAAGAAATTAATCCAGTCTTCTCATCTAAATCTAATCTATATTGATCAGCTCCTAAAAGTTTCAATCTTTTTATCATAATTTCTAAACTTTTTTCATAATTAGAAACTGTTAAGTTTTCTTTTGCATTTACTGGTATTTCTTTTTTTTCATAATCTTTTTCATTTTTTTCTGTAACTTTTGAACTATCTACTTCATTACCATCTTTATCATAATATATTGTTTCTACTGTATCATCTGGTGTTAGTTCTATAATAGTAGTTCCAGCTATATCTGAGTTTAATGTATACTCATGTGGAAATACGTTTTTATACATATTACTACTCTTTGAATAAACACCTACTATTCCTATTAAAATTATTAATATACATATTAGTATTTCAAGTATTAATTTAAGTTTTTTACTATTTTTCACTTTTGCTCCTCCTTATATCTTAAATAGCATTATGATTTTATATCAAACTACTTATTTTTTCAACATTTTTCACAAAATAAACAAAAAAAGAAAAGAATTTAAAATCTTTTCTTTTTATTATTTATTTTGTTATAGCTAATACTTTAAATTTAAGTATTCCACCCGGTGTATTTGCCTCGACTGTTTCGCCTTTTTTTGCACCTAAAAGTGCAGCACCAATTGGAGATTCATTTGATATTTTGTTACTTGCTAAATCCACTTCTGTTGAACCTACTATTGTATATTCAACGTCTTCATCAAATTCTATATCTTTTACTGTTACTTTATTTCCAATCTGTACTGTTTTTGTATCTATTTCTGATTCATCTATTATTCTTGCATGTCTTAATTTGTTTTCCAAATCAGCAATTTTGTTTTCGTTTGCTGCTTGTGCATTTTTAGCTTCATCATATTCAGAGTTTTCTGATAAATCTCCAAAACCAAGAGCCACTCTTATTCTATCTGCAATAGCTGCTCTTTCTTCTGTTTTTAAGTAATCTAACTCTTTTTCTAAATTATCATATCCTTCTTGTGTTAATAATATTTCTTTTTCTCCCATAATCGTCATCTCCTATTCGAATTTGTATGTGTTTTGTTTCAATGACTTATATATTACTCTGTTTTTTAATTTTTGTCAAGCCTTTTAACTATATTCTTAAATTCCTTTTTATCAATAGCTCCATTATTACCTATTAAACCAATTACTGAAATCTTATCCAATTTTATCTTTTCAAATATTTTATAGACATTTTCATTTTCTATTAAGCTAGCATATATTATAAGTCTAGTATATTCTTCATATT
>JAZSPC010000025.1:0-20776 GCA_045537285.1 Clostridia bacterium | reverse complement strand
TTATTTAGATGTTATTAGAATGGATTTAACATCTTTAACATTAATAACTAATTTATTTTTAAACGCGAAAAAGACAGGTAAATATTTTACCTATCTTTTATTCGTATATTTAATAAAGCATATTCTATGCTTGCTTCTTTTTTATTTATTAAATTACCTTGTGTGTGTGTGTGTGTGTGTGTGTGTGTGTACTCTCGCAACGCTTTCAGCCATTTTTATTTCCTCTTTTCTTTTGTTTTTATTATTTTACATTTTATTCTAACTCATGTCAAGATATATATAAAATATTTTATCACATATTGAATATATATTTAATATATTATACTGTGCAAATTACCAAAAATTGTTCGTTTATTTATTACTATTTAGGTAGTATAATTAATTTAAGGCATATAATGTTTTGAATGGAGATTTTTAGAATGAAGATTAAAAAAATTAACAATGATAAATTAAAAATTATTTTAAGTTCAAATGATTTAGATGAAAAAAATATTGATATTGATTCATTTTTAGCTAATCCTATTGAATCTCAAAATTTATTTTTTGAAATTTTAGATTTAGCAGAAGAAAAATTTGATTTTGATATTGAAGATAACAGGGCAATTGTTGAAACTATTAGTTTAGATGATAACAATATTTTTATTCTTACTATTACAAAATTAAAAAACGATATTTGTACATATACTTATTCTTCAAAAGCATATTGTTTTGAGGATATTAATGATTTACTAAATTTTTATTCTGTTATTGAAAAAAATGATATTAATATTGTTAAATCAAATGTTTATCAGTTTGGAAATAAATATTATTTTTTATTAAATGAAGAAAATAAATATTTAGAAAATTGTTTATTAGAATTTGCATATACTTTAAAAGATTTTTCTTTGTTACAAGATATATTTCTTGAATATGGATGTAAAACTAAAATCTAAAAGTGCACCAAAATTAAATCTGATGCACTTTTTATTTTTAATCTCTCTTAAATACTATATTTTTCATATCTTTTATTTCTATACTTGAAGAACCTTGTTCTATAATATTTCCAGTTGGAAGTTCTAATTCTATGGTAGCTATATACGATAGATCTGATTCTAAATTTATAACTAAATCAAATTTTATAGTTGTATTTACTTGTTCATAAGATATATTTACTTTTTCTAATAATTTCCCATTATGTTCTAATTGTTTATCATTAGATATATATTTTTTACCTGTTTGGTTTACCGCTCTTAGAATTATTGTTCCACCTTGATTAGATATTTTTAAATTAACTAAATCTGTGTTTAAATCTCCAATATATTCTAATTTATCTTTAATTTCATATTCTTCTTTATATGTAAACACATTTTCTTCACCTGATGTTCTATAAAATTTAAATGTCCCAATTTCTGGTGTTTTATTTATTTTTATATTTTTAATTTTAATACTTTTTATTAATTCTGTTTCATTGTAATTTTTATTTTTTTCTATATTTAAATAAATATCATTATTTTGATAAATTTCCACATCCCACTTGTAGTCTGGATTTTCTTCTTTTTGATACCCTTCTGCACTACTTATAACTATAATACTTGATAATTTAAAAGGCATATCCTTTTCGCCTTCAACATCGTATTTTAGTATAAGTAATCCTATTATAGCTATTATTAATACCAAAATTACAATATATGCACTTTTTAATATTAATTTATTAACCTTGGAATCGTTCATTAAACTTCTCCTTTGTTTTGTGCTTTTATTTTTCTTATTTCTTTAAAAAAACTTTTTAAAATCTCTTGGCATTCTTCCCCCATAATACCGGTTTCTATTTCTACTTTTGTTTCGAAATTATAGTCTTGTAATAAATTTAATCTTGAACCACATGCACCAGAATTATGCTCCATTGCACCAATATATATCTTTCTTATTCTTGAATTAATAATTGCACCTGCACACATTGAACATGGCTCTAATGTAATATACATATCACAATCATTTAATCTCCAATTATTAAGTTTTTTACATGCTTTTTCTATTGCAATTATTTCAGCATGTTTTATTGGGCTATTTTTGCTTTCCTTTTGGTTATATCCTCTTGCAATGATTTTGTCTTCTTTTACAATTACAACTCCGACTGGAACTTCTAGTTTTTTATATGCTTTTTTTGCCTCTTTTAAGGCTTCTTTCATAAAATATTCTTTTTCCATATTACCTCTTTAAAATTATGGTGTTCCCAGGCGGACTCGAACCACCATCGGTCGCTTAGGAGGCGACTGCTCTATCCTGCTGAGCTATGAGAACATAAATCTATTAATATAATAATATATTTTTGCATAAAAATCAATGTAACCTTATTGACAACCATCGCTATTATTGTACAATATTTGCAAGTTGTTTAACCCCTTCAAGTTGGGTGCATACGTTAGTAGTTGTCTACTAATTTATTAATTCAACTGTTAATTTATGCACCTAACTTTCGCAAGACAGTTGGTGCAAATACAAAAGAAGGAGGTTTCAAAATGTTTAATACTATATTAAGCAGTTTGATAGGTGTAGGTATTTTCGCTGGACTGATTGTGTATTTTAATACATATTTGCTCTAAAAGTGAATATTCGTTTAAATACGAATCTTTAAAACGAAAATTTGAGATTTATCCCAACCAAATCGATAAATCTCAAACATCTAAAAAAACAACTAATGATTAAGGGCTTATGCTCTTAATCTTTTTTATTCTATTAACATTATATTCTTTTTATAACAAATTGTCAACATATATAAATTAAATTTTTATTGATATTTGTCGCTTTGCATTGTATAATAGTTTTATTGGAGGCTTTTATATGCAAAGAATTTTAAGTTATATACGAAAAGCAATTGAAGATTATAATATGATTGAAGAAGGAGATAAAATAGGAGTAGCTTTATCTGGTGGTAAAGATTCTATTTCTTTACTTATGGGAATGAAAGCACTACAACGTTTTTATCCTAAAAAGTTTGAACTTGTGGCTATTAGTATTAATCCTGGATTCGATTTTTTTAATAAAGAATTTTTAGAAAAAACTTGCAAAGATTTAGATATTCCTCTATTTATTGAAGATACTAATATAAAAGAAATTGTATTTGATGTAAGGCAAGAAAAAAATCCTTGCTCTTTGTGTGCAAATTTTAGAAGAGGTGCCCTAAATTCTGTCGCAATAAGAGAAGGTTGTAATAAGATAGCATTAGGTCATAATGAAGATGATGTTTTAGAAACATTTTTACTAAATTTATTATACACTGGTTCAATAAATACATTTGCACCTGTAAGTTATATGGATAGAAGTGAAATAACTCTAATTAGACCTTTAATATATGCACCTGAAACCCATATTAAAAGTTTTGTAAAAAGAAATAACATAGAGGTAATGAATAAAGTTTGCCCTGTTGATGGAACTTCTAAAAGAGAAGATATTAAAAATATGATAAAAGATTTAAAAGTTGATATTCCTCATATTAGAGCAAATTTATATGGGGCTATTAAAAGAAATATAGATGAATGGAAAAAGCCAGAGTAAATTATTACTCTGGCTTTCTTTGAAGCTAAATGATAAGAACATATATCTTACCATTTCTTTCTACGGGTAAATAGGATGCCTTAGGAAAAATATCTCTTATAGTTTTAGGAATAATTACTCTGTTCTTTGAATCAATTCCATGACTCGCAACAAAATACATGTCAGTATTATTAACCTCATCACTTGGTAAAAAAAGTAACTTTTTTTCCATATGATCAAAAAATATATCAATTTTTTGATTTGCTTTGAGATTAGATCTTAACATTAATTCTCCTCCTATTGTAATCCGATTGCTTGTGTCTAACATTTTTGTTTCTCCTTCAAATTCAAAATTTTAATATATATATTATACCACATTTTTGACCTAATTGCAAAAAGTAGCTATTTCTAGCTACTTTTAAGTTTCTATTTACTATACTTTAACATATCTTCTGCTAACAATTTTAATGCCTCTTCTGCTTTTTCTTGACTCACTTCCTTAGCACCTAAATAGAATTTTATTTTAGGTTCTGTCCCCGATGGTCTTACACAACACCATGCGTCATTTTCTAATTCATAGTATAATACATTTGATTTTGGTAAATCTGTTTTTGTAACTTCGCCTGTTATCATATTTTTAACTATGCTTTCTGCATAATCTCTAAATTCTAATACTTTATATCCACCAATATTGTCTAATGGATTTTCTCTTAATTCATTTAATATTGCTTTTATTTTATCAGCACCGTCTATACCTTCTAATGTTAGAGATTTTATATCCTCTTTATAGTATCCGTATTTATTATACATATTTATCATTTGATCCCATAAAGTAATTCCCTGTGATTTATAGTATGCAGCCGCTTCGCAAAGCATCATTACAGCTACTATTGCATCTTTATCTCTTGCATGTGTTCCAACTAAACATCCATAACTTTCTTCAAATCCAAATTGGTATGAATATTCTTTTGTTTCATCAAACATCTTCATTTTTTCGCCAATAAATTTAAATCCTGTTAAAACCTCAATAAATTTTAAATTATATTCTTGTGCAACGGCTCTTGCTAAGTTTGTAGAAACTATTGATGTAATTAAAGCTCCATTTTCTGGCAATAAATTTTTTTCTTTTCTTTGAGATAAAATGTATTCTGCAATTAGCATACCACTCATATTCCCTGTAAATGACATATACTCACCAGTTTTACTATCTTTTGCATACACTCCTAATCTGTCAGCATCAGGGTCTGTTGCTAAAACTAAATCCGCATCTTCTTTTACCGCTAATTCTAGTGCTAGTTTAAAAGCTTTTTTATCTTCTGGATTTGGTAATTCTACTGTTGAGAAATTCCCATCTGGTTTTGCTTGTTCAGGTACAACTAGTACATTTTTAAATCCAATTTCTTTTAAAATTCTTTGCACAGGCATATTTCCTGTTCCATGTAAAGGTGTATATACTATTTTTAAATTCTCTTGCTCTTTTATTTTTTCTGGATTTAAACTTAATTTTTTAAGTTCTTCTATATAGCTATCATCTATTTCTTTTCCAATAACATTGTATAATCCTAGTGAAACCGCTTTTTCTTTATTCATTGTTTGGGCATCTTCATAATTTTCAACATTATTTACTTCTTCAATAATTAATTTATCTTTTGGTGCAACAATTTGCGCTCCATCTTCCCAATATACTTTATATCCATTATATTTTGGTGGATTATGGCTAGCTGTTATCATTATTCCAGCTATACACCCTAATTTTCTTACTGCATACGATAATTCTGGAACAGGTCTTAATTCTTCGAAAACATAAGCTTTAATTCCATTTGCATTCAAACAATTTGCTGCAATTTCGCTAAATTCTTTTGACATATTTCTTGAATCATAGGCTATTGCAACACCTCTTTCTTGTCCATTTTCTTTTATTATGAAATTTGCTAATCCTTGTGTTGCTTTTGAGACTGTATACTTGTTCATTCTGTTTGTTCCTGCACCTATTACTCCTCTTAATCCTGCTGTACCAAATTCTAGGTTTTTATAGAATCTATCTTGTATTTCTTTTTCATTGTTTTCAATATTCTTTAATTCATTTTTTGTTTCTTCATCTATGAAGCTACTTTCCATCCATTTTTTATATTCTTCTAAATAATTCATTTGTTTTTCCTCTTTTCTTTATAAATATAATAAGGAACTTATACAAGTCCCTTACTTTTTCTTTCCATATAATTCTTATACAATTCCCTTGCTGTATCAGGACTATCTTCTCCATCTGCATTTTTTAATGGAGCAAACTCGTCTTCTCTTTTTACTCTTAATATTGACATACTATCTATGCTTTCAAATGCATCAAATATAAACGCTTCATATTTATATGCGTTTGGTTTTTCCGGTTTTATAATCTCTCCATTTTCATCCATGTATTTAGCTTTTTTAAACGCCTTATGATATGGTAATTTATTATGAGCAATATTTTCTAATGCTTTAATATTAAATAAGTTAAGTAATATATGTGATTCCCCATATAAAAGCTCACCATTTTCATCTACTGCATTTGCCATTTCTTCTGTTATTTCTGTATATTCTATAACAGATGGTTTTCCTGCTTTTTTACAAAATACACCTACATTTTCACTTGGACTTCTTTTTACCACTGATTTTCCTGTTGCCATTGTTCCCTCTGTAATTGATAAACCTACTGCTATTGGGTCAACTAAACCTGCTAATACATTATCAACTCCTGATATGAATATCCATTCTATTCCTCGTTCTTTCATATCATCTAGATATCCATTTTTAACTAATGACTCAAAAACTCCTCCGTGTCCATCAGCTGCAAGTTTTATTAAACCTGTTTCATCTATCATAAGTTTTCCATCTGTATCTAGCATTGGAAGTTCACCTTGTTTAAAGAATTTAACATCTTCATAAGGTAATCCAAAAAAGTCATGAGCTTCGAAGAATTTTTCTGTTGCATTATTGTTCTCTCTACTAGTCATTATATACCAAGGAATTTTTGCACTATATTTTGCTCTTGCTTCTTTTATAGTATCTGATAAGGCTTCAAATAATGATTTTTCTACTCCTCCACCTATTTTAAATGTACCTTTTGGAGCAACATAACCTAATCTTGTTCCTTGTCCACCTGCCATTGTTACAACTGCATATTTTCCTTCTTGGATTTGCTTTGCGCCTATTTCATAATATTTATTATATTCTTCCTTAGATAACTTTGACTTATCTACATATTCTATGTTTGTAATTTCTTCATCTGGTTTTTTTATTGATTTTTTTGCAATATTAAATAAATCAATCGTTTGATCAAAATCAATATGTTTTATTTGATGTATTATTTTTTCTTTTTTATCATCATCTAAATACTTATATCTATTTAATAAATGTTCTTGTCCATATTTTCTTAATTTTTTTAGTGCTTCTTCATATTCTATATCTTTTACCATAGTTCTTTCCTCTTTTCTTTTTGTATTGATTTAATCATCATATATCATATTCAATCAAAAGTCAATATTTTGAAATTAATTTGCTTTTAACAACTCCTCTTTCCCTAATAGTTCCTCAATTCCTGATGTCTTTAAAATATAGTCATGAGAATCAAATATAGTGTCTAATTCTTTATTTTCTTCAAATGAAAAACAATTTACAATATTTAACTCTATATTAGGTTCTTGCAATTTATCCATATTATTTTTTATCCATAAATCTAGTGCCTCATTAACTTTTTGAATAAATAAATTCGTTCCTAATATAATTATATCCATTTTTTTGTTTATTCTTATTTCCTCTTCTAATAATTTAAAAGTTCTTCTTATTTTTGTTATATCACTTTCTTCCCAATCAATTTTTTTAATTTTTTTCTTTGTTTCTGAATTTAGACCAACATTTTTTATTACTTTTTCTATGTTTTCTTTTTCGTTTCTTTCTAAAATAGTTTTTATTGTAGCACCATTCTCAATTTGCTTTGATACATAAGGAAATACAACTGTTGCAAAATGTAAATCATTTGCATGTATGCTACATGTTTTTCTCAAAAGTAATCTTTCACTCATAGAAATTCCCTCCAAATTCAATTTAGAAAATTAAATTTTCTCTTGTTTTGTACTGGTAAATTTTACCATTTTATTCGTGGTCTGTCAAGCCCATTTCCCTAAGAATCGTACCCTTTTATTCGACATTCAAAAAAAATTATATAATATAATTTTTCTACAAAATGTTTATGATAATTTATTTGATTTGATAAAATTTTTCGTATTTATTCTTGAAATTTTTTTGCTTACAAGTATATTTTTTATTTTTTTGTTAATACTTTTATCAAATAACATTTTTTTCTTTTTAAGGGGGTACTTATGAAAAATTTTAAAAGATTTCTAATTATCTTTTTATTATTTATAGTATATATATTACTATCAGTATTTTCTTATTCAAATGCTGTATCTGCTGATATTTCAAATAGTGTTTTTAGATTACACGTTATTGCAAACAGTAATTCTAATGAAGATCAAAATTTAAAATATCTTGTAAGAGATGAATTAATTAAGTATATGAATTCAATTTGTGAAAATATATATTCAAAAGAAGATGCAATTAAAATTGCAAATGAAAACAAAGATGAATTTTATAACATTGCAAAAAAAGTAATTAATGACAAGGGATTTAATTATGATGTAAATATAGATATTGGAAACTTCTCTTTTCCTACAAAAACTTATGGAGATATTTCACTTCCATCAGGTTTTTATGATGCTTTAAAAGTTGAAATTGGTTCATCTTCTGGTAAAAACTGGTGGTGCGTAATGTTCCCTTCTTTATGCTTTGTAGACATATCAAATGGCATTGTGCCAGAAGAATCAAAAGAAAATTTACAAAATAATATGAAAGATGAAAACTATAATTTAATATCTTCTGATACATTTGAATTTAAATTAAAATTTAAATTAGTTGAATTATTCCAAAATGCAAAAATTATTATGGCAAAAAAGTAGTTGTATTTTAATTTCATTTATGATATATTGTGATAGAGTGTTAAATACACTCTATTTACATGTTTTGGGGGTATACTTTGGAAAAGCTAGTAATAAACGGAAAAACACGCCTACAAGGTGAAGTAACAATAAGCGGCGCAAAAAATTCAGCAGTAGCTATTTTGCCAGCTACACTTTTAATAGATGGGGTTTGCACAATAGATAATTTGCCTAATATAAGTGATGTAAGAATATATTGTGATATTCTACAAGATTTGGGTGCAAAAATAACATGGAATAACGAACATGAAATCACAGTAGATACAAGAAATATAAATACCTATGATTCTCCACTAGAAAAAACAAGTAAATTCAGAGCATCATATTATTTAATAGGTTCTTTACTTGGTAGATTTGGACATGCCCAAGTTGGTATGCCTGGTGGATGTAACTTAGGAGCAAGACCTATTGACCAACACATTAAAGGATTTGAGGCATTAGGCGCAAAAGTTGATGTATCACAGGGAAAAATTACTGCAACAGCAGAAGATTTAATCGGTACTTCTGTATATTTAGATATGGTTTCAGTAGGTGCAACAATTAATGTAATGCTTGCAGCAGTTTTAGCAGAAGGAACAACTGTGATTGATAACGCTGCAAAGGAACCTCACATAGTTGATGTTGCAAACTTTTTAAACACTATGGGTGCTGATATTCGTGGTGCAGGAACAGATGTTATAAAAGTAAATGGTGTAAGAAAATTACATGGAAATGCTACATATTCTGTTGTTCCAGACCAAATAGAAGCAGGTACATTTATGCTTGCGGCAGTAGCTACTCGTGGAGATATAATAATTAAAAATTGTATTACCAAACACTTAGAACCATTAACTTCAAAAATTATTGAAATGGGTGCTGAGGTAGATGATATAGATGGTGATAATATTAGAGTTTGGTGTGATAAGAGACCTAAAAAAGTTAATATAAAAACATTACCTTATCCAGGTTTTCCAACAGACTTACAGCCTCAAATGGGTGTTACCTTAGCAACTGCAAATGGTACAAGCATTATAACTGAGAGTATTTGGGAATCTAGATTTCAATATACTGAGGAATTAAATAAAATGGGCGCTAAAATTTCTGCTCATGGAAAGACAGCAGTTTTTGATGGTGTAGAGCATTTAGTTGGTGCACCAGTTTATGCTTCTGATTTAAGAGCAGGTGCTGCATTAATTATTGCAGGTATTTGTGCAGAAGGTAAAACAGAAGTATATAATTTACATCACATTGATAGAGGTTATGAAAACATAGAAGAAAAATTTAGAAAATTGGGCGCAAAAATAGAAAGAGTCGAAGAATAATATGTTAAAATTTTGTAGTTTATACAGCGGAAGCTCGGGAAATAGTAGTTTTATACAATCTGAAAATATAAATATTTTAGTAGATGCAGGAGTAAGTGGAAAAAAAATAATAGATGCTCTTGCATCTATTAATATTGGAATAGAAGATATTTCCGCTATTTTAATAACTCATGAACACTCTGACCACACTCAAAGTATAGCTACTTTATCTAAAAAATATAATATTCCTATTTATGCTAATAAAAAAACTTGGGATGCAATGCAAGATAAAAAAGAAAAAATATCAAAAGATAATATATTCTATTTTAATAATAATAAACCATTTAAATTAAATGATATAACAATACTTCCTTTTGATATTCCACATGATGCAGTAGACCCTTGTGGTTTTACCATTTCTGATAAAGAATCAAAAATAAGTATCGCAACAGATATTGGACATATGACTACATCAATTATTGATAATATTAAAAATAGTAACTTTCTTTTATTAGAGGCAAATTATGAACCAGATGTATTAAAATGTAGTACATATCCTTTTCACTTAAAAGAAAGAATTGCAAGCCCTCTTGGACACCTATCTAACATTGAAGCCGGAAAAACAATTAATTACTTAGCTGATTTTGGTGTTAAAAATATTATGCTTGGACATTTAAGTAACGAAAATAATTTTCCAGAACTTGCATATAAAAGTGTTTTAGAACAAATAGAAAATAAAGATTTAAATTTAAGTGTTGCTAACAGATTTAGTCCAAGTGAGTTTTTTAATGTTGGTTAAATTTTTAGGAGAAATATATGTTAAATATTAATATCGTATGTGTAGGAAAAATAAAAGAAAATTATTTAAAAGATGCAATTAGTGAATATTCAAAAAGATTAAGCAGATTTTGTAATCTAAATATAATAGAATTACAGGATGAAAAATTACCTGAAAAATTAAATAATTCAATAATTAGTGACATTAAAAATAAAGAATGTAATAAAATAATACAAGCAATAAAAAAAGACTCATATATAATTTGTTTAGATTTAAAAGGAAAAGAACTTTCATCAGAAGAATTTTCTAAAAAATTAGAAAATATTGCATTAAATTTTAATAGCTCTATTACTTTTGTAATTGGTGGGACATTAGGATTAAATGAAGAAATTTTAGCTATTTCAAATAAAAAAATCTGTTTTTCAAAAATGACCTTTCCACATCAATTAATTAGAGTATTTTTATTAGAGCAATTATTTAGAGCTTTTAAAATTTCAAATAATGAAACTTATCATTGGTAATAAGTACATAAAATCACTTATCTTGGTAATAATAAGATGGGTGATTTTTTATGAATTCTTTTTGGATAGAAAATTTTAAAGATAAAACTTATCCTAAATTAGAGAAAAATTTAAATGTTGATGTATGTATTATAGGTGGTGGTATTACAGGTATTTCTTGTGGCTACTATTTAAGTAAGAATAATCTAAAAGTATGTATTTTAGAAAAAAATAAAATTATGGAGAAAACTTCTGGTCATACTACTGCGAAAATAACCTCTCAACACGGATTATTTTATAAATATTTATACGATTCTTATGGAAAAGATTTAGCTAAAAAATATTTAGATTCTAATGAAGAAGCCATCTCAAATATTAAAAATATTATAGATTTAGAAAATATTGATTGTGATTTCGAATATCAAAATCATTACGTATATACAACAGATACAAATAATATTAAAAAAATTAAAGCCGAAGTAGAAACTTTAAAAAAATTAAATTATGATGCAAGATTTTTAGATAAAATTAGCTTACCTATTTCTAATGTAAAAGCAGCAATAGAATTTCATCATCAAGCGCAATTTAATCCTATAAAATACACAAATTCTTTGTGCGATATTATTACTAATAATTCAGGATTAATTTTTGAGCATTCAAAAGCTGAAAAATTAGAAAAATGCGGAAATGAATATAGGGTGTACTGTAATAATAATGTTGTAACAGCAAAAAATGTCATCATTTCAACAAGATACCCAGTTATTAATTTCCCCGGTTTCCACTTTTTAAAGATGTATTCAGAAGCCTCATATATAATTGGAGTAGAAACATCGTCTGCATTATCAAAAGGAATGTATATAAACTCTGATACTCCTTCGTTTTCTTTTAGAAATGCCTTTTTAAACGGGAAGCGCATTTTATTAGTTGGTGGAATGAATCATAAACGTGGTGCAAAAATTGATTTAAGTAATAGTTATAATATATTAGAACAGAAAGCAAAAGAATTATATCCGGATGCAAAAGTTCTATATAAATGGAATACACATGATTCTATTTCTCTTGACAAAATCCCATACATTGGCGACTTTTCTTGCATATATCCTAACGTATATCTTGCAACAGGCTTTAAAAAATGGGGTATGACAACTTCTAATGTTGCAGCAAATATTATTACAGATAAAATTTTAGGAAAAGAAAATAAATATACTGAAATATACAATTCTAAAAGATTTAGACCTATTAAAAATAGAAAAGAATTTATAAATATATTAAAAGAAACTTCTCATTCTTTAATATTTAATAAACTAGATATGCCATCAGCTAAACCAAAAGATGTTGAACCTGGTGAAGGAAAAGTTGTAAATTATAACGGAAAAAAAGTTGGGTTGTATAAAGATAAAAATGGAAAAGAATATAAGGTAATTCCCACTTGTACTCATTTAGGCTGTGAACTTTCTTGGAATAATTTAGATAAGACTTGGGATTGCCCTTGTCATGGTTCTAGATATACTTATGAAGGAAAGCTTATATATGGACCAAGTAATAAGGATTTGAAAATTATAAAATAATTAAAAAGAAACCATAAAATGGTTTCTTTTTAATTATTTTATAAAATTTCATTCAAATATTTATTTGTAAATTTTAATACTTTATCTACATTCTCTTTTAATTTTTCCATTAATTCATATGCGTTTTTATACGCCTCTTCATATTGTTCTTTTGTTATTTCTTTTCTATCAAAAGCTTCCTTTAATTCATCTTCATCTAATAAAGTAATCTTCCCTGTTGGTCCTAATACAACATCTAAATATAAATCATCTTCATATGGAATGCAATTCTCTTTTCCTATGCTTTTAGCTATATCAAAATACCATTCTACAATTTCATTTTTTTCGTTATAAACAGCTGTTAATTGAGTTTTTGAATCATAATCAAAGAACTTTAACCATTTATAATTATTATCTTGAATACATAAACCATTATCTAAAAAATAAGGTTCTGATACCTTTATATACTTATTTAAATAAATATCTCCCTTAAAGTCTTCATTATTAATATGTTTTATTTTATGTTCTACTTCTAAAACATTTCCATATCTATTCACACTATTTGCAAATCTCTTCCTCAACTATATCATCTCCTTTAAAAAAAGATACATCCAATATTAGATGTATCCTGGTACACCCAGAGGGATTCGAACCCCCGGTCTTCCGGTTCGTAGCCGAACGCTTTATCCAGCTAAGCTATGGGTGCATATACTATATTATACATAGTTTTCTTGGTAAAATCAAGATTTTTTAAAAAACATCTTGCAAATTACTAAAAATTATGCTATATTATATAGGTGCAAATTTAATCGAGGTGTAGCGCAGCTGGTAGCGCACGTGGTTTGGGACCATGGGGTCGCAGGTTCGAACCCTGTCACCTCGACCATCTGAGAGAGTTATTAAAACTCTCTCGTTTTTATTTTTCAAAAATAATCTAGTATACATAATTGATTTGTTGTTGCTTTTATGATACAATAATTATATTCTCAATAAATTTTGAAAGAGAGGTAAACACCATGCAGAAAGTAATTATTCTGTTTGGAAAACCTGGTGCTGGTAAAGGCACACGGTTAGGCGAATTTTTAAAAGGAAAAGAAAATCTTTTCGAGGTTCTCTCTGTTGGTAATTTGCTTAGAAAAGCATTAAAAGAACAGACTGAACTTGGAAAAAAAGCAGAATCCTATATGAATTCTGGCAGTCTGGTTCCTGATGAAATCATTAATGCACTTGTTATTGATGCAATACGGAGTTCTGACAAACCCATAATTACTGATGGATATCCCAGAACAGTAGGACAAGCACAAGCAATGCTTAATGCAGGAATTATTCCTTACAATGTCATTGAACTATATGTTGATGACGAAGTTGTAATTGAAAGAGCAAAAGCTAGAATTGTTTGTAGCAATTGTGGAGAACCTTATACTACAAACGATTTCAAACCACCTAAAGCACATGGTATATGTGATAAGTGTGGGAATACTCTTGTAAGAAGAAAGGACGATGAAGAATCTGTTGTAATGGAAAGGCTCAAAGTTTATCAAGAGCAAACCTACCCCGTTGTAGAGTTTCTTTATAATAAGGGTATCGAAATTCATACAATAAATAATTCTTCCTCTGATTCCAGTAAAAAGTTTGCCCAACTTTTAAGCAATTAGCTAAAAAAATACAGCAGAATATTCTGCTGTATTTTTTATTAAATTTCTATTAATTTATTAAAATGATATATTTGCAAATTTTCATATTAAATATTATTTTTTGTTTTATTGCATATAGTTAAACAGGAGTTGATAAAATGATTAATTTTACTAAAATGCATTGTCTTGGTAATGACTATATTTTGGTTGATTGTACAAATAATAAAAATTATATTTCAAATCCAACTATTTTTTCTAAAAATATTAGTAATAGAAATTTTGGTATTGGTTCAGATGGTATAATTTTAATAGAAGACAGTATCCCTGCCGACTTTAAAATAAGAATTTTTAATAGTGATGGTTCTGAATCTGAAATGTGTGGAAATGGAATTGGCTGTGTCGGTAAATATGTTTTTGATAATAAATTAACTAATAAAACATCATTAAAAATGGAAACTTTATCTGGAATAAAAGACTTAGAATTAAGAATTAAAAATAATAAAGCATATTCCATTACAGTTTGTTTGGGAGAATATAAAATATTTGATGAATTTGAATTAAACATTATTGATAAAACTTTTAATATAAATCCAATATCTGTTGGCAACCCTCACGCAGTTATTTTTATAAATAATTTAAACAATATAAATATTATTAAATATGCCCCTGAAATTGAAAAACATAAAATATTTTTAAATAAAACAAATGTAGAATTTGTTCAAATTATTAATTCAAATCATATTAAGGTTAATGTTTGGAAAAGGGGATCTGGCATCATACTTGCTTGTGGCACAGGAGCTTGTGCTTCAACAGTTGCAGCTTTTAATAAAAAATTTATATATATAAATCCGATAGTAGAATTGCCTGGGGGAAATTTGCAAACATACATAGATGAAAAAACAAATAAAGTATATATGTCTGGTCCTGCTACTACCGTTTATAGTGGAATTTATTTTAACTAATTGTATAGTTTAAATAATAATTTTTGTAAGTAATATAAAACCCCAAGGAAATATCCCTGGGGTTCTTCTCATGTCTTCATATTTAATTAGTATTTACTTCGTCGATTTTCCATATTTCTTTACAGTATTCCAGAATGGTTCTATCAGATGAGAACTTACCTGCATGAGCTGTATTTTTTAAGCTTTTTCTTGTATAATAAGTTAGGTCTCCGAATTCCTGCTCATTAGCATAATCTTTATTTGCTCTTAATGTAGTTTCAATATAAGATCTTAAATCATACATATTAAAATACCTATCATCATAAAGCAATGTATTTGCTAAATCCCAGTAAGTGCCATTCAAATTACGTTCTCCTTTAAGATATGCAAGCAAATCTACTAGGTCTGAATTAGCACTAAGGAATTCCTGATGCCTATAAATTGGCTTAATCCTTTTAAGCTCCTCAACAGTAGCACCAAAAATATAATTATTTTTTGTTCCTGCCTCCTCAACAATCTCAATATTTGCTCCATCCAAAGTGCCAATTGTGGGTGCGCCATTCATCATAAATTTCATATTGCCGGTTCCAGATGCTTCCATTCCAGCAGTACTAATTTGTTCTGAAAAGTTTGCACCTGCATATACTTTTTCAGCATAACTTACATTAAAGTTTGTAAGGAAAATAACCTTAATTTTGTCATTAACATCCTGGTCATTGTTAATTGTTTCCTGGATATCTTTAATAAGAGTTATAATGCGTTTAGCATTCACATAAGAAGCTGCTGCCTTACCTCCTATAATGAAAGTAGTTTTATAGAAATTGGGTAATTTTCCTTTTTTCAATTGATCATAAATATAAAGAATTCTCAAAGCGTTCATAAGTTGGCGCTTATACTCATGTATTCTTTTTACTTGACAATCAAAAATACTGTTAATATCTACCTTAATTCCCTCTTGCCTTTCAATATATTCAGCCAGATGCTTCTTTGCAATACACTTCACATTTGCAAACTCCCTCAGAGCATTCTGATCATTTTTCAACCTTTCCAGCCCTTCTAGTAAAGTCATATTGGTAACCCAATCTTTGCCTAAATAGGCATCTAAAAGATTAGCCAAATCATAATTAGCAAGTTTAAGCCATCGCCTAGGAGTAACACCATTTGTTTTGTTGGTGAACTTATGTGGATATAATTTATACCATTTATTCAAAGTTTCGTTCTTTATAATCTCTGAATGTACTGCTGCTACACCATTGATTTTACAACCAACATAACACGCAATACGACTCATATAAATTACTCCATCTGCAAAAAGTTCATATTCACGGATTAACTTCCAATTAGGATAAGTTTCAAGTTTTCCATCTTTAACTACCGAGATACAAAACTCATTTCTACCAAGTAGCTCATCAATAAGCTCTTGATTAAGTTCTTCTATCACCTTAAACAGATTTGGAAGCAAATCTTTAAAAATAACAATCGGCCACTTTTCAAGCGCTTCACTTAAAATAGTATGGTTTGTATAAGCAAAGCATTTTTTTGCTTTTTCAGATGCCTGTTTATATGAATAACCATATTGTTTAAGAAGTCGTATGAATTCCAAACAGCCCATTACAGGATGTGTGTCATTCATTTGAAAAATATAATAGTCCTCAATATTGTCAAGATTGCCATGTTTTTCGAAATGAACTTTAAAAATTCTTTGAAGCATTGCACTTACAAAGAAATATTCCTGGCGAATTCTGAGTTTTTTTCCTTCATCATCTCCATCACTTGGATAAAGATAATCAGAAATTTTTTCAGCAGATGAATTTGTTATTCCATCTATTTTCTCGGCTTTCCATAGCATAAGTGGAAAAGCATTCCCCTCAAAAGTTTCACGGCTCGAATTATATCCAATTACAGGCATAACATATGGAACCGCTCTTACTTTTGTGTCTTGATATTCAACAATAACAGATTCATTGTAAAGTGGTTCAAACCAGGGTTCTCCGTTTTGAGTCCAGTTGTCCTGAACTTCTATTTGATGACCATGTTCATCAAACTTTTGCTTAAATAGTCCATACTTATAGTAAAGACCTACTCCATAAAGCGGGTATCCCATAGTTGCAGCAGATTCAATAAAACACACTGCTAAACGCCCAAGTCCACCATTACCCAAGGCAGTATCTTCCACTTCTTCTAAGCAGTTGATATCAACACCTTCTTCTTCAAAGATTTTCTTGGTTACCTTTTTTAAACCTGTGTTTGTTAGTACATCAAGGACGACACGTCCTATAAGAAATTCAATGGAGAAATATATAGCAATACGCTTATTGGAATATAAATTCATAGATTTTTCCCAGTTATGCGCAATCACATTATTTTTCACCACATGTGCAATAACACTGTTCAGTTCATAAGGATTAAGCTCTTTTATTTCTTTATTAAACAAACTCCGAGCTGTATCCTGGTATTGTTCTTTAAGTGTTGTCTCGTTAATTGTATACTTTTGCATACAAACTCTCCTTTTATATTTTTATTTTTGGTTTCTCCCTAGTAAACTATACCTCCTTTAATTTAGAGAGACATAAGATTTAGATAAAAAATACTAAAATTTTAGTATTTTTTATATTTTTTCGAAATAAACAATTTATTTCTTACGGGATTATACCACCAAAACTTTATTAATTCAACGTTTTATTGTTTTTTAGATACTTTTTTAACATATTTTCAATTAGTCTCATATTATTAATTAGGTGATAAAATGGAAACTTTGAGATTGGGTTCTACTGGTACATTAGTAGAATTGTTACAAAGCACTTTAAAAAAACTTGGTTTTTACTTTGGAAATATTGATGGAATTTTTGGAATCGAAACAGAAAATGCTG
This sequence comes from Clostridia bacterium, assembly GCA_045537285.1. Taxonomy (GTDB): domain Bacteria; phylum Bacillota; class Clostridia; order TANB77; family CAG-508; genus HGM13634. The sequence goes on along the minus strand of JAZSPC010000025.1, from coordinate 2,683 downwards.
TTGAAGTTTTTCAATTAAATTTTGGATTAAATTCTGATGGAATTGTCGGAAATAACACTTGGAATGCATTAGCACCATATATTAATGGGTATTTTACTTATATGATAAAAAGGGGAGATACTCTATTTTCTATTGCCAACAGATATAGAACTACAATCAACAGAATAATTGCTTCAAATCCTAATATTAGTCCCAATAATTTAATAGTAGGTCAAAAAATTATTGTTCCTTTTACAAACATTGTTCCTACAAATATTAGTTATACATATTCTATAATGCAAATGAATATTAGTTCATTAAAAACTGTCTTTCCTTTTATAGAAACAGGTTCTATCGGAATTTCTGTGCTTGGAAATAGTATTCCATATATTAAAATTGGAAATGGACAAAAAGAAATTTTCTATAACGCGTCTTTTCATGCAAACGAGTGGATTACAACCCCTGTTCTTATGAAATTTATTGAACGATATTTGCTATCATATGTAAATAATTCTACAATATTTGGTTATAATGCTAGAAACTTATTTAATAATGTAAGTTTGTATGTTGTACCTATGGTAAATCCAGATGGTGTAAATTTAGTTACAGGAGAATATAAGCCTGGTTCTTCTCAGTATATAAGAGCACAAAATATTGCAAATAATTATCCTTCTATTCCTTTTCCATCTGGATGGAAAGCAAATATTACTGGTGTTGATTTAAATTTACAATTCCCTGCTGGCTGGGAACAAGCAAAACAAATTAAATTTGCCCAAGGATTTACAACTCCCGCTCCGAGAGATTTCGTTGGAGATGGACCTTTGGTTGCACCAGAAGCTTTGGCTGTATATAATTTTACATTATCTCATAATTTTCAGTTAATTCTTGCTTACCATACACAAGGGCAAGAAATATATTGGCAATTCCAAAATTTTGCTCCTATAAGATCCCGTACAATTGGAGAACAATTTGCAAATGTAAGTGGTTATAGATTGGCTGATGTCCCTTTTGCTTCAAGTTTTGCAGGCTACAAAGACTGGTTTTTACAACAATACCAAAGACCTGGTTATACCATAGAAGCTGGAATCGGTCAGAATCCGCTTCCTATCTCCCAATTCGATGAAATTTATTCTGATAATTTAGGAATTTTAGTTTTGGGAATGATTCTTTAAATTGTTAAACTAAAAGCCACTATATTTTTCTTGTTTTGGTGGCTTTTAATCTATTTTTCTCCTAATATAATTTTTACTTGTTTTTGTTTATTGTTTCTAATAACTGTTAATGTAATTTCATCCCCTATATTCTTGCTAAAAACATAAGATTGTAATTCACACATTTTATTTACACTTGTATTATCTATTCTTATGATCATATCACCTTTTCTTAATTCCGTTTCACTTGCCGGACCATTTTGTATTATACCTTCAATATAAATTCCTTCCGATAATTTAATACTATGCTTTACATATGACATTACAGATCCATCATATGCATAAATTCCCAAATAGGCTTCCTTAAATTCTCCCACTTCTTCATATTTTTCTATTATTGGTTTTACAACATTTATTGGTATTGCAAATCCTATACCTTCTGCTGATGTTATTTTTATAGTATTTATTCCAATTACATTTCCATTCTGATCTATTAAAGGTCCTCCGCTATTCCCTGGATTTATTGTTGCATCTGTTTGAATTAAATTACTCATATATGAATATGTTTCATCTTTATTTTTTATTTTTACTGTTCTATCAATAGCACTAATTATTCCTCCTGTTACTGTTCTTTGAAATTCAAATCCTATTGGATTTCCAATTGCATAAACTGCTTGACCTATTTTAACTGAATTTGAATCTCCAATATTTATTGCATTATTAAATATTTTATCTACTTTTAATATTGCTAAATCTATATCAAAGTTTGACCATAACACTTTTCCTGTATAGGTATTTCCATCTTCTGTTGTAACATAGCAATTCTTGCTTTCTCCGACCACATGCTGATTTGTTAAAATGTATCCTTTTTTTGATACTATAATTCCTGAACCTAATCCCAATTCTTGTGAACTATTGGATGTAAATACCGAGCTTCCTAAACTTTGAATTTTAGAAATTCCCACAACACATCTAGATGCATTTTCTATAATAGATGATACGTCTTTTGTATTTCCTTTTGTTTCCTCATCTGCTGATAATTTTGTTCCATAAGTTTGTTCTTGATATGGGTTTTTCTTTAAATCTATAAATATTTGGTATAAAAAAATGCTAATAATACCAATTAAAATTATTAACAAGATTTTTTTTAATATATACTTTAATTTTTTCATTTTACTTTAAATCACCTTATTTTATATTCTTGCCAATTTCTTGTAATTTTATTTGTAAAACCTCATAAAATTAAGTATGTTTTTTATTTTAATGAGGTAAGTTATGTTTAAAATAATTTTTGTCTTAATTGGAACTTTTGTTGGTGCTGGTTTTGCTTCTGGTAAAGAAGTTTTTAATTTTTTTACTATTTATTATTTTAATGGTTTAATTTCTATTTTTATTTTCTCCTTTTTACTTTTTTTATTAATTAATAAATGTTTAAATATTAAAGCAAATTTACAAATAAATAGTTATAACGAATTTATATTATATCTTGAAAAAAAATATAGATTTTTTAATCATACATTTTTTTTAATTATTATTAATATTTTTTTAGCATC
>JAZSPC010000019.1:0-16998 GCA_045537285.1 Clostridia bacterium | reverse complement strand
TGGTTAGAATTTTATAATACAAAAAGATTAAAAAACAAGAAGTAGAAATTTTCTACTCCTTGTTTTAAATTACTCTTTTTTATTTGTGAACAAAATGGGGTTCACTTCAATTTTTACTACTTTTTTTAATATATTTAATTATTTTTTTACAATATATGATATAATAATTGTGTTTAAATACATAAAATAATATGTAGGGGAAAATTATGGAAAAAGAAAATAAAAGTAAAGAAAAAGAACATAAAGTATTAAATTGGTTAAAAGAAGAATGCAAAGATTGGAGAACATTTGTTATTTTTCTAATTGTTTTAGTTATAATGTATTTACCTGTATGGCTAGGTTATTTACTATATTATATATTCAACTTGAAATGGTGTATGGTAATGGCAACAGTTGTTTTAACATTTTGGGCAGGACCATTTACTCCTTTTTTTCCATTAGTAATAGCTGTTACGTTATTTATTAAAAAGATTATTAGAATTAAAGAAAAGAAAAAAGGAGAATAGAAAATGAAAAACTGGATAGGACTAGCAGTATCTTTTTTGTATATAGCATTAGTAATAGTATGTGCAAAATTATTTGAGAAAAAAGATAAAGAGATAAGTAGAAAATTTATACATATAATGCTTGGGAATTGGTGGATTATAGCCATGATTTTCTTTGATAATGTATGGTTTGCATCATTTTGGCCAGCAGTATTTGTAATAGTAAACTACATATCATATAAAAAAGATTTAATAAAAGTAATGGAAAGAGAAGAACAAGATGGATTTGGAACAGTATATTATGCACTTTCTTTACTAATACTATCAATAATATCATTTGGAATATATAAAGACCCAGCATTAGGATTAATACCGACATTAGTAATGGCTTATGGAGATGGATTTGCGGCAATAGTAGGAAAACATTTGAAAAGTAAAAGATATAAATTAAGTGATACAAAAAAATCTTTTGCAGGTTCATTAACAATGTTTTTAATATCACTTGTATTAATAGGTGCATATTTAATTTTTGTTAATAATAATGTATTCTGGACAAGCACACATTGGCCATTAATTTCAATAATGATGGCATTTGCTGTAACGGGAATTGAAGCGGTTTCTGGAAAAGGATGGGATAATATTACAGTTCCAATAAGTACAGTTTTATTACTTATATTAATCTAAGGAGAAAAAGATGGATTATGTTTTTACATTTGTAGAAGGTATTGCAAGTTTTATATCACCATGTTTACTACCTATGGTACCAATATATTTATCATATTTTATAGGTGAAAACGATGATAAGAATAATAAAGTAATATCAAATTCAATTGGGTTTGTATTAGGTTTTACAATAGTATTTTTAATACTTTCTATTTTTGCAAGTAGCTTTGGTGCATTACTAAGTGGAAATATACAATATATAAAAATAATATTTGGAATATTAATAATTATATTTGGATTAAACTATATGGATGTTATAAAAATTAAATTTTTAAATAAAACTAATATAAATAATTCAAATATTAAAAATTTTAATTTCTTTAAAGCAGTATTATTTGGAATATTATTCTCAATTAGTTGGACACCATGTATAGGAACATTTTTAAGTTCAGCCTTGTTATTAATAGCAAGCAAACAAGATTTAATAAAAGGAATTATATTAATGCTCCTATACTCAATAGGTTTGGGTATACCTTTTGTAATATCGGCTGTTTTAATAGATAAATTAAAAAATGTTTTTAGTTATATAAAACAACATTATAATGTTATAAAAAAAGTTTCAGGAGTAATATTAATAATATCAGGGATATATACAATATTCTTTTAATATAGGGAGGAAAAATGAATAAAAAAATATGGGTTATAGTTTTAACAGTTATATTTATTCTTGTATTAATAATGTTAAATATGTTTTTAGATAGTCAAAATACTGACAATAGTTTAGGGCTGTCAAATAACGAAATAAACAATAATGAGGAGGAAAAGAAAATGGAAGTTTTAAAAGTAACAAGCGCAAGTTTTGAAGAAGAGGTATTAAAAAGTGATAAAACTGTATTAGTTGATTTTTATGCTGATTGGTGTGGACCTTGTAAGATGTTATCACCTGTTGTAGAAGCAGTAGCAAATGAAAATGAAGATATAAAAGTTGTAAAAGTAAATGTTGATGATGAACAAGAGTTAGCTATTAAATATCAAGTAATGTCAATACCAACTTTGGTAGTAATAAAAAATGGAGAAGTAGCAAATAAATCTGTTGGACTTGTAAGTAAATCACAAATTTTAAATTTAGTAAAATAGAAAACGAATAAAGTATTTAAATTATGAAGATAATATATAAAAAATAGAAAAGGAGATTTTACTATGGAAGATATATTAAATAATTTAAATACTTTTTTAAGTGACTTAAATGTTTTTTATCGTAAATTACAAAATTATCATTGGAATATTAAAGGAAAAGATTTTTTTACAATCCATGCAAAACTTGAAGAATACTATGATGAAGTAAATGAAAAAATTGATGAAATAGCAGAACATATTTTATCATTAGAAGGTGAGCCTCTTGGAACTTTAAAAGATTATTTAAATAGAACCAAAATTACAGAAGCGGAAAATAAAAAGGTTGATTCTAACTTAATTTTAAATGAGCTTATTAAAGACTATTCTATGCTTTTACAAGATGCTAAAAATATTAAAAACTTAGCAGATACAAACTCAGAAACAAAAACATCAGCATTAATGGATGACATTATAGAAGATTATACTAAAAAGCTTTGGATGTTAAAACAATGCACAGAATAATTTTCGGAGGTTAATATGGATGAATTACAAAAAGAGAAAAACAAGATAAAAGCAGAAGCTAAAAAGGTAAGAAAAAAGCCAGTAGATAATATTAAAGAAGAAATAAAAGAAAACTATGAGATAGGGATAGAATATTATCAAGATGTTGAGGAAAATGAATAATATGATCTAAAATACTTTATACATTGTATAGAGTATTTTTTTACTGTTAAATATTGTAATCTAATACATTTAGAGATATAATCAGCATGATAAAAAATAATATGAATAAAAATATAATAATTCACAAAAAATTCATAAAAGAATGATAAAATATTTTACACTAAATTTTAGAGGAGTAAATTATGAAGGAAGAAAAATTATATACAAGAAGTAAAACAAATATGATTATATCAAACTTAGTTAGAATAGCTTTAATTATTCTATATGTAAGAGGTTGGATAGTTTCAGACCATAGTCAAGATTTTTTAATAATATTAACATTTGCAATGACATATTATCCTAGTATATTAGAAAAAAGATTTGGAGTATATCTACCAAATGGGTTACAAATAGTAATTACCTTATTTATCTTTGCATCACAAGTATTAGGCGAAATGAGCGGATTCTATACAACAGTTAAATGGTGGGATTTAATGCTTCATACAATATCTGGAACAGTACTTGGAATGATAGGTTTCCTTTTTGTATATTTATTAAATGAAAAAGGAGATAAAAATGTAAATTTAAGTCCAGCCTTTGTTATAATCTTCGCATTTTGTTTTGCATTAACTATTGGTGTGTTTTGGGAGTTTTTCGAATATGGTTCAGATAGATTATTTGGCTACAACATGCAAAGATTTAGATTACCAGGAGAAGATGGATTAGTAGATACAATGAATGATTTAATTGTAGATGCGACCGGTGCAGGTATTGCATGTATATTTGGTTGGCTATATATAAAACAACAAAATGATACATTGTTTAATAACTTTTTTGATAAGTGGTTTATATCAGAGTTAAAAAAGAATGAACAAGCAAAGAAAAAAGATAATAATGAAGAGGATGTTAAACTTTAATTTTAGGAGGCATATAGATGCTACAAATAAAGAAAATATCAAAACAATATACAACAGGTGATTTAGTTCAGAATGCTTTAAGTGATGTAAGTTTAAATTTTAGAGATAATGAATTTGTATCAATTTTAGGACCATCAGGTTCTGGAAAAACTACATTACTTAATATTATAGGTGGATTAGATAGATATGATAGTGGTAATTTAATAATTAATAATGTTTCAACTAAAAACTATAAAGACAGAGATTGGGATTCATATCGTAACCATACAATAGGTTTTGTTTTCCAAAGCTATAACTTAATACCACATCAAACTGTTTTATCAAATGTTGAACTTGCTTTAACAATAGGTGGAATTTCAAAAAAAGAGAGAAAGAAAAGAGCACTAGAAGCATTAGATAAAGTAGGATTAAAAGAACAAGCACATAAAAAGCCTAACCAAATGTCTGGTGGTCAAATGCAAAGAGTGGCCATTGCAAGAGCTTTGGTAAATAATCCGGATATATTACTTGCAGATGAGCCAACAGGCGCATTAGATAGCGATACTAGTGTACAAGTTATGGAGCTTTTAAAACAAGTAGCAAATGATAGATTAGTAATTATGGTTACACATAACTCTGAACTTGCAGAAGAATATTCAACTCGTATTGTAAAATTAAGAGATGGAAAAATTATCGGAGATACAAATCCATTTAATCCAGACGAAGAAAAGTTAGAAAAACCAAAACATAAAAATTTAGGAAAAGCATCAATGTCTGTTTTAACTGCATTATCATTAAGTTTAAACAATTTACTTACTAAAAAGGGGCGCACAATTTTAACATCTTTTGCGGGTTCAATAGGTATAATTGGTATAGCTTTAATATTATCATTATCAACTGGTTTCCAAAACTATATAGACCAAATTCAAGAAGATACTTTAACTTCTTATCCTTTAACAGTAACCGCAGAAACAGCAGATACAACATCAATGCTTTTATCAATGGTTGCACAAGGAGATGAAAATGGAGAAGATGGAAAAGTTAAAGAATCACAAGTAATAACTGATATGTTTTCTAAAATAGGTACAAATGATTTAACATCATTTAAGAAATATTTAGAAGAAAATAAAGCAGAAGTAGATAAAATGGTTTCACTAATAAAATATCAATATAGTGTAAGCCCATTAATATATACAAAAAATAGTAGTAAAGAGTTAGAACAATTAAACCCAAGCACAATGCTTGCATCAATGAGTGGAAGTTCAACAATGTCTAGTATGAGTATGGGTGTATCAATATTCAATGAAATGATTGATGACCAAGAAACATTAAAAACACAATATGATGTTTTAGCTGGAAGGTGGCCAAAAGAATACAATGAAGTAATTTTAGTATTACCAGAGGCAAATGCAATGCCAGATATGTTGGTATATGGTTTGGGATTACGCGATGTTGATGAACTAGAAGACATGATTTCTAAAATTATGGAAGGTAAAAAGGTTGAGAATAAGAATAAACCATTAGAGTTTACTTATGAAGAACTAATGAATCATGAACTAAAATTAATTGATGCAACAGAAACATATAAATATAATAAGAAATATAAAATTTATGAAAGTATGACAGAAGATAAAGAATTTATGGAAGATGTATATAAAAATGCAACTGATTTAAAAATAGTTGGAGTTGTTACTGCAAAAGAAGGTTCAAATGCAACAACATTAACGACAGGTATTGCATATACAAAAGCATTAACAGAGCATATAATTGATAAAGCATCAAAATCTGAAATTGTAAAAAAACAATTAGCAAACGAAGATGTAAATGTATTTAGTAATAAACGTTTTGATGATGATAGCAAAGAAGCAGGATTAGATTTTCAAGACATGATAACAATAGACACAGAATTATTATCATCAGCATTTGGAATGAAAATAAGTGAAGAAGATATATCTAATATGACCAAAGGATATATGGGAGAAATTTCTTCTGCAATTACAACAGATACAACTAATGCGCAAAGAGCATATTTAGATACATTATCTAGTATAATGAAAGGTATGTTAAAAGACTATATATCTAAAAATGCAGTTGCAGGTGTTGCTAGTTTAAAACTTGCTGATGTAGAAAATGTTGTAAATGAATATATGGCACAAGAAGGAACGTTAGCATTACTTGCAAATTTAGAAACACAGTATGGAATTCCAAAAGCACAATTTGCTGGTATATATTCACAAACAATTAATCCAATTTTAAGTGCATATATTAATATGATGGCAAGTGATAAAGAAAATCCAAGCGCATTTTTAGCAAGTGATGCAGTAGATACAATGGTAGATGCAATAGTAAGCCAAGAACAAGTTGTTCAAGGTGCAAGCCAAATGGCAGCAGCCATGACAGAAGCTAATATGAATAAAGTAATATTAGGTAAAGTTGGAGAATTAAGTCTTAAATTAATGCAAACTATGGGAAGCTCATTTAATGTAGATGAAAAGAAAATTGCATCAGCATTTAAATTTAATTTAGATGAAGATGAATTAAAACGTTTATTCCAAACAATGACTACATCAAGTAGTGTACAAAGTGCATTTACAAACTTAATATCACTAGGATATCAAGATTTTAATGAGCCAAGTTCAATATCTTTCTATTTTAAAGACTTTAATTCAAAAGAAGCATTCTTAGACTTTATAGATAATTACAATACAAAAATGGAAGCAGAAGACGATGAAAAAGTTATAAAATATACTGATATAACTGGAATATTAATGTCATCTGTAAAAGTAATAGTAGACAGTGTAAGCTATGTACTAATTGCATTTGTAAGTATTTCATTAATTGTATCTTCAATAATGATTGGAATAATAACATATATTTCAGTATTAGAAAGAACAAAAGAAATAGGAGTATTAAGAGCAATAGGAGCTTCTAAAAAGAATATTTCTTCAATATTTAATGCAGAAACTTTTATCGTAGGATTATTTGCAGGTTTACTTGGTATTGCAGTATCATTGTTATTACTAATACCAATAAATCATTTAATTCATACATTAACAGGAAACTTGGGAATAACAGCAGTATTACCAACTGAGGGAGCAATAATACTTGTAATATTAAGTGTAGTCTTAACCTTAATAGGTGGAATAATTCCATCAAAACAAGCAGCTAAAAAAGACCCAGTGTTAGCATTAAGAACTGAATAAAATATATAAAGCAGATAACTAATAATTATCTGCTTTTTTATTGTATATTTTACAAAATTCTATTTAATATTCTAAATTTTGTGCTATAATTATTTTTAGAATAAAAACATAAAAAGATAATATTAATAAATAAAAGGAAGATGTAAAAATGAAAGTAATATATGTACTAACAATTTTAATTGTATACTTAGAAATGCTATTTAAAGCATTAATTCTAAAATCAGGAGATACTTTTGATGTATTATATACATTGTTATTTAGTTCTCAAATAATTTTAATACTTAATTTAATATGCAATATATTTAAAGAAAAAATATCTAAGATTATATTAATAACAGTATCTTCTATTATATCAGTATATTTTTGCGTACAAGCGGTATTCTTTAATTTATTTAGTATACCATTTTCGTTTTCAACATTAGGCTTAGCAGGTGGAGCAATGGGGTATACAGATGTCGTAGTTGAAATAATTGTAAATAATGCATTAATTATTTTAGCATTCTTATTACCACTTATTGCACTAATAATCTTTAATAAAAAGATAAAATTTGAAAGATATGGTAAGAAAGTAGTATTAATTTTCTTGGCAGTTATTTTAGGTGTTACGGGCTTAAAATATGGAGCAATACATTTAGATAAAAATGAGCTTTATTCAGCATATAACCTATATTACAAATTAGATGCACAAGAAAAAAACATTGAAAAATTTGGTGTATTAACAGCAACAGGTTTAGATTTAGATAGAACTTTATTTGGATTTGAAGAACAAGTAATAATTCAAGCTGGTAATAATTTGGGAGAAGATAAAACAGAAGTAGAAGTTTCATATAATGAAGTGGATTTAAAGCTAGAAGAGAAAAAGGAACAAACAAATGATGAAACATTAAAAAGTATTTATCAGTACATAGATTCAGTTACTCCAACAAATAAAAATGAATATACAGGATATTTTAAAGATAAAAATTTAATATTTATTTTAGCAGAAGGCTTTAATAGCATTGCAGTAGATAAGGAATTAACACCAACCTTATATAAATTAACAAATTCAGGATTTGTATTTAATAATTTCTATTCACCTGTATTTTTAAGCACAACAGGTGGAGAATTTCAAGCAACAACAGGCTTAATACCATCACAAACAATATTAAACTTGTGGAAAAGCAATAGTCCTGATATTAGATATGCATTAGGAAATAGTTTTGGGAAAGAAGGATATACAGCAAAAGCTTTCCATAACTGGACATACAGCTATTATTCAAGACAAGTCACAATGAGGACACTCGGTTATGATTCATATATGGGAATTGGAAACGGGTTAGAAAAATTCATAAGTAGTAAGTGGCTTCCAAGAGATGTTGATATGATGAAAACAACAACAGATTACTATACAAAAGAAGATAAATTTATAACTTACTATATCACAGTTTCTGGTCATGCACCATATAACTTTGGTGGTGGAAATTCAACAGCATTAAGATACAAAGATTTAGTAAAAGATTTACCATATAGCACAGCAGTAAAAGCATATTTGGCAGCACAAATTGAATTAGATAGAGCATTAGAAACATTAATTAATAGATTGGATAAAGCAGGCGTATTAGAAGACACAGTTTTAGCAGTAGTAGGAGACCACTACCCATATACACTATCTATGAAAGATATTAATTCTATAAGCACTTACGAAAGAGATGAAATTGTAGAAGTAAATAGAAGTAATTTCATAATTTGGAATAGTGAAATGGAAGAAACAATAGAAGTAGATAAGGTAGGAAGTCAAATTGATGTTTTACCAACATTATTAAATTTATTTGATATTGAATATGATTCAAGATTAATAATTGGTCAAGATATATTAAGTAATAATGATGGAATTGCGATTTTCTCAGACAGAAGCTGGGTAACTGATTTAGGAACATATTTTGCAGCAGATGAAAGATTTGTAGCAAAAGGAAATGTAACTATACCAGATGGATATGTTGATATAGTAAATCAAAGTGTTTCAAACAAATTTACAATGAGTAATTTGTTTATAAAATACAATATTTATGAGAAATTAGTGAAATAAGAAAAGGGGAACTAAATGAAAACAAAGGTAAAAAGTAATGAACAATTTATGCTTTTATCAGTTATAGGAATAATAGTTGTAGTTTTTTGCCACATGCCTTCTGAACTGTTTACATTTACAGAAATATTTCCATTTATAACTTTATTTGTTTTCATTTCAGGTTACTTCTATAAAGAACAAAATGAAGAGAATATAGGTAAGTACATATATTATAAATTTAAGAAACTAATAATGCCATTTTTAATAATAAATTTGGTTTATGGTATAATAATTAACATATTAAAATATTTTGGATTTATAAATTTTGGAGCAGATATTAATTTATATACACTTTTTGTACAACCATTTACAAACAATAGCCAATTTATATTTAATTATCCTGCATATTTTGTACCAGCAATATTTTTAACAACTGCTTCTTATGCAATTATTCATAAAACAGCTAAAAAGATAAAAGGTTTTAAAGAAGAAATATTATTAGGAATATTTGTTATTTTAAATATATTATCATTAGTATTTCAGTATTATATAAGACCACTTAATTATAGTTTAATCTTTTTAAGAGTAATGTTTTTCTTACTATTCTTTGAGTTTGGTTATTTATATAAAAACAAATGGCAAGAAAAAGATGATAAGATTCCAACTGTACCATATTTAATAATACTTTTTTCAATAAACTATATTTTATATAAAATTTTTGGTAGCTTAAATTATAATATGCATGAATTTTCAAGTTTTAGAGCAGAAGGATTAGTAATACCATTAATTAGTTCAATAGTAGGAATATTGTTCTATACAAGACTTGCAAGAGTACTAAGTAAATGGTTGGGAAAGAATAAATTAGTTAATTATATAAGTAATAACACATTTGCGATTATGACACATCATATGTTTGTTTTATTTTTATTAAATTTCATACTATACTTAATTAACTGCTACATAGTACAAATTCCATATTATGATACAGCACGATTTGTGCAAGGATGGGTATATATTTACGAACTACCTAACCTAAGAATATTAATGCAAATAGGATATGTCATTTATGCGATAGCAGGTTCATTGGGATTACAATATATTTATGATAAAATTAAAGAAAAATATATATTAAAAAAAGAAAAAATTTAAATGATAAAAAAGAAGAAAAAGAGTTAGAAACTTTAACCAGATAACAAAAGATAGTTATCTGGTTTTTGTTTGCAAAAGAATAAATTATATACAATTACACATACTAAAATTAATAACATTTTGGAGGTAAAAATGAAAGCAATTGTATATGATGGAATTCAAAAAGTTGATTGTAGAAAAGTAAAAGATCCTCAAATAGAAAAAGACGACGATATTATAGTAAAAGTAACATCAACAGCAATTTGTGGTTCAGACTTACATTTAGTACACGGATTAGTAAAAGGAATGTATGATGGATTTGTATTAGGACATGAAACAATGGGGATTGTAGAAGAAGTTGGAAAAGATGTAAAAAACCTAAAAAAAGGCGATAGAGTAGTTATACCATTTCCGGTATCTTGTGGTCATTGCTTCTTTTGTGAACATAATGAATTTAGCCAATGTAATAATACAAATGAGTATGGAGAAGCAGGTGGATTATTAGGTTATAGTAAATCTTATGGAGATTATGCTGGTGGACAAGCAGAATATATACGAGTGCCACACGCAAATGTGGGACCTAAAAAAGTGCCAGACGAATTAAAAGATGAGCAAGTATTATTCTTAACAGATATTCTTCCAACATCATTATGGGGAACTGAAATAGCGAATGTTCAAAAAGGAGATACAGTTATAGTATTAGGTTGTGGACCAGTAGGATTATTAACTATAAAATGGTGTATGTTAAAAGGAGCTTCAAGAGTTATTGCGGTAGATAGAGTAGGATATAGATTACAACATGCAAAAAGTTATGGAGCAGAAATAGTAAATTTTGAAGAATATGATGAAACAGGAGCCTATTTAAAAGAATTAACATTAGGTGGAGCAGATTGTGTAATAGATTGTGTTGGATTGGATGGAAAAATGTCATTAGTAGAAAAAGTAGAAACAGCATTAAAACTACAAGGTGGCTCAAAATCAGCAATAGAGATAGCATCACAAGCAGTAAGAAAATGTGGTCATGTTGCATTAGTTGGTGTTTATGGTACAAAGTATAATAATTTTCCATTAGGGAATTTCTTTACAAGAAATGTAACTTTAAAAATGGGACAATGTCCAGCAACAAGATATGTTGAACCAATTTTAGAAAAAATAAAAAGTGGAGAATTTGATGCAACAGACATAATTACACATACATTACCATTAGAACAAGGAAGACATGCGTATGAAATATTTGATGCGAAAGAAGATAATTGTATAAAAGTTATTTTAAAGCCATAAAATCAAGATGGAAGATAGTTGTAGTATTGATAACTATCTTCTTTTATGATATTATTCTAATGTAATTTTAATATAAAGGAGAAGTAATTATGGAATCATGGATGTGTCCTAAATGTGGTAATCAAACATTTCAAAAAGATCAATTTCAAGCAACAGGAGGAAATTTTGCTAAAATATATAATGTACAAAACAAAAAGTTTATTACAATAAGCTGTAATAGATGTGGATATACAGAACTTTATAGAAGTGGAACATCTGCTGGTATGAATATATTTGATTTCTTAATGAATAAATAGTATTTTTATAGAATTGCAACTAAAAATTAACAAAAAACAACCTAAAATTGGTAGAATGCAACCAGTGGAAACCATATAATTTAATGCAAGAAGGGAGGTAAACAAAATGAAATTATCAGATAATTTAAGACAAATAAGAAAGGATAATAATTTATCACAAGAACAACTTGCAGAAAAATTAGGTGTATCAAGACAGGCGGTTTCTAAATGGGAATCAGGTCAAAGTTATCCTGAAATGGATAAGGTGCTATTAATTTGTAAACTTTTTAACTATAACATTGATCAACTTATGAATGAAAGTGTTAAGGAGGTAAATGAGACAAAGCAATCAAAGATTAATATTAATAAATACATTGATGATTTCTTTGGATTTATTACAAAAACAGTAGATGTTTTTTGTGCCATGAGATTTAGAGATAGGATAAAATGTATATTAGAAATCTTCCTAATGTGTATATTTTTATTCATAATATACATGGTGTTAAGTGCAATTGGTGGTTCGCTTTTTGCTAATACTTTTGGAGCATTACCTTATAATATTTATAGGATAACAATCAATATTTTACAATCAATATGTACGATCTTATTTTTAATAATTAGTGTGACAGTTTTATTACATATATTTAAAACAAGATACTTAGATTATTATGAAATAGTTAAAAAAGACGAAGAAGAAATTGAAAACACTGAAACAATAGAATTGGATAATGGAAAAAAGAAAGTATTTATTGAAAAAAATAAAGAAAAAATTATCATTAGAGACCCAGAGCATTCAGAGTCAAGATTCTTAAATGGAATTGCAAGAATTATTTTGTGGTGCATAAAATTTATAGCAGCTTTTATAGCACTTGGTTTTATATTTACATTTGTTACATTTTCAGCATTATTAGTTTTAAGTTTCTTATTTGTTAAAACAGGCCTATTATTTTTAGGGACATTTTTAGGATTAATAGCAGCACTTACAATAAACTTTATAATCTTAGAAGCTTTTTATAACTTTATTACAAGCAAAAAATCTAAGAAAACTAGAATGGCTATTATGGCAGTTATTGCATTAGCATTAGGCGGAATAAGCATAGGTTTAATACTTATAGGAATTACTAATTTTAACTATATAGAAGAAGATATTAATACAATTAAAGATGTATATAGTTATGAAATGACAAATAATTTAGATATAAGTGTTTATGGTGGAAATATACAATATATAGAAACAAATTATAATGATGTTAAAATTGTTGTAGAGCACTCAAAATATTATAATATTGATATTGCAGATAGAAAAGATAACGTAAGAATATATTGCTATCAAGATAGAACAAAAATTATGGATACTATAAGAGATGGAATAAAAGATATTAATAATAAAGAAATAAAACATTATGATACTGCTCCTGTAACATATATTTATACATCAAAAGAAAATATTAAAGAATTGAAAAAATAATTTATTAAAGTAAAAATACTCTATACAAATGTATGGAGTATTTTTAGATATTATGATATAATAAAATAACTATTTAATGGGAGGAATTATTAATGCAAGATAGATATAATTCTACTAAAACAGCAAGTATTTTAGGAATTGTAGGAAATATAGTTTTACTTATTATAAAAGCTATAATAGGCATACTAACTAGTAGTCAAGCAATGATAGCAGACAGTGTAAATAGTGCAGGCGATATATTTTCTTCAACAATGACATATATAGGAAATAAAATCGCAAGTAGACCAAGTGACCATTCACACAACCTAGGACATGGAAAAGCAGAATATATATTTTCAATGCTAATTAGTATTTCAATGATATTAATAGGAATTAAATTATTTTTAAGCTCGTTAAATTCATTGATATATAAAACAAATTATAAATTCTCGTGGATGCTTGTAGTAGTGTGTATATTAACAATATCTATAAAATTAGCGTTATATCTGTATACACATTCAATATCTAAAAAGCATAACAATTTACTTATAGAAGCAAATGCAAAAGACCATAGAAATGATTGTTTTGTAACATTATTTACATTAATAGCAGCCTTATTAAGTTTTTATAACATCCTATGGTTTGATGGTTTAGTAGGTATAGGTATTTCGATTTGGATATGTATTACTGGTATAAAAATATTCTTAAAGAGTTATGATGTTTTAATGGATAGAGCTATTAGTGAAGAAGGAAAACAAAAAGTTTTAGATATTATAAACAATTATCCTGAAATTAAAAAAATACAACACTTTAATTCAACACCAGTTGGATATAAATATCAAATATCTTTTACGATATATGTTGAAGGAAACTTATCTACATTTGAAAGCCATGATATAGCAAATAAATTAGAAAAAGAAATTGCTGCTAAAATAGAGGAAATCTATTTAACAGTAATTCATGTAAATCCAATTTAAAATACAGAAATAAATGAAAATATAAAAGGAGTAAATATGAAAAAAGTGATAATATTTTTAGTAATAATTATAGCAAGTTTAGGTTTAATAGTTTTAGGAATAAATTTTTATGTTAAAGCATCAACGAAAGACCAAATAATAGAAAATGGAGATTATTCAAATTTAAAGGATATAGATTGTATAATCATTTTAGGAGCAGGAATTTGGGGAGATAGCCCAAGTCCGATGCTTCAAGATAGATTGTTACAAGGAATTGATTTGTATAAAAGTAATGTGTCTTCTAAAATAATAATGAGTGGAGACCACGGTAGAGAAGAATATGACGAAGTTAATGTTATGAAAAAATATGCAATAGATAATGGTGTACCATCAGAAGATATATTTATGGATCATGCAGGCTTTTCTTCTTATGAAAGTATATATAGAGCGAAAGAAATATTTGGAGCTAAAAGAATTGTAATAGTTACACAAAAATATCATTTGTATAGAGCTTTACATATAGCAAATAGTTTAGGATTAGAAGCCTATGGAGTAGGTGCAGACCCAAGACAATATGTTGGAGCAATGTATAGAGAAATAAGGGAAATCTTAGCTAGAAATAAGGATTTTGTTAAATGTTTATTTAAGCCAGAACCAACTTATTTAGGTGAATCTATTCCCGTAAGTGGAAGCGGAGATGTAACTAATGATAAGTAGACAAAAGTCGAAATATGTCTAAATAATTTTGTTGCAAATTAATAAGAAATATAATATAATTCAAACAAGGGGCAAGAGTTTATTATCTTGTCCTTTTTGCATTTTTGATGTACATCAATTTAATTCAAAACAAATTATCTAAAAATTTTTAATCTGATAATTTGAATTTCCCAGAAAAATAATAATTTTAAGAATGGCATTTAATTATGTTTGTTAAGTATACAAAAAATCGCAAAGAATATTGCTAAAAAAACAATTGAGTGCTATAATAGAAAGGAGTAAAGAATATGCCAACAATTTGTATGTTTTATGGAATTATAATACGTATGTATTATATAGACCATAATCCACCTCATTTTCATGCTTTTTATGGTGAAAATGTTGCAAGATTTGATTTTAATGGAGAGATAATAGAAGGAGCTTTACCAGATAAACAAGTCAAATTAATTCAAGCATGGATTGAATTACATAAAAATGAATTAGAAGCTAATTGGGAATTAGCTAAAAATAGTGAAAGACCTTTTAAAATATTACCTTTAAGATAATAATTATGGGAGGGGAGTTTATGAGAAAAGTTATAAAAGTTAAAGTGTTACAAGATTATAAATTAGAGCTAACATTTGATAATAATGTAGTTAAAATAAAAGATATGAAGCCACATTTAAATAGTGGTGTATTTAAAGCATTAAAAAAGCCAGAAATATTTAATTCTGTGAAAACAAGTTATGGAGCTATATCATGGAATGGAGATATTGATATGTGTGCAGATTATTTATATGAAACAAGTGAAGAGATATAATTTCATATATATTTCCTTAGAAAAAAGATAGTTTGTTGAAAACTATCTTTTTTTGTGATATTATTCATATAGAAATTATAAATAGGAGAAAATTATGATTATATTTATAGAATGTTTAATTTTATGTGTATTATTTACAGTAATGGTATATATAATGTCAAGAAATCCAATAGCAACATTATATAATTACCCACCAAAGATCCAAGAAAGAGTAAAATCATTAGATGAATACAAAGATAAAATACCAACAACTAAAAATAAAATATTTGCAAAGTCAATTGCATCATTATTAATAGTAGTTATAGTGAGTTTAATATTAAGATATGTAAATGGTTATACAACTTTTATAGAAGGCTTTGGATATGGTTTCTTAATATGGACTATTGTAAATGCATATGATGCGTTTGTTATTGATATATTATGGTTTTGTCAATCAAAAGAGTTTGTATTTAAAGGAACAGAAGATATGGAAAAAGAGTATAAAAACTATTGGTTTCATATTAAAGAAAGTTTAAAAGGTGAGCTAATAGGCGGAATAGTTTGCGTGATAGTTGGGCTTGTAATTCAATTTATACTATAATTAAAGGAGAAATAAAATATGAAGAAATCAGTTATAACAATAATTACAATATTATTAATTTTTGCTTTACTAATAATTCTAAGTTATATATTTTTGCCAAATAAAAATGATATTACATATATAGCTACTATTAAGAATATCAAAGATAATACATTACTTGTGGAAGAGTTACCAGGAGATAGTGGGAATTATGCTAGAATTGGTCTTTGCAGATTTTCAGTTAAAAATACATTAATTATAGATAAAGAAAATAATAGAATAAAAGTCTCAGACTTAGAAATAGGAGATACTATAATTATTATAAAAAAAACCGGAATAATAACTTTTACAGATCCTGCTTGGATTGATGATGTAAAATTAGTTAAAGTTGTATATAGAGCAGTAAATGAAATGTAGATGAATTGTATATAATTTGCAGAAACTGTAAATTTATGGTATAATATACATATATGTATAAAGGCAAAATAAACGAAAGTTTATGACGCAAAGCCTAAGGTCTAAGAGCAAATATGCTTATGATAGCTTGGTTGCACGAAAGAAAAAGGGGGAATCCTTATGGAAAAGAAAAGAATGAAATTATGGAAAAAAATATTATTAGTGATATTGGCTATATTCATACTATTTTCAATATATGTAATAAGAAATTTTATAATACTTTCTAATATTATAAATACATCAAAAGAATATGCAACTAAAACTAATTATATAGCTAATTTATATTCAATACAAGGCAACAGTGTAAATA
>JAZSPC010000043.1:0-35539 GCA_045537285.1 Clostridia bacterium | reverse complement strand
TTTATATATGAAAAGAGTTATAAATCATTTTCATAAACGATTTATAACTCTTCGTAAAATTTACATAATTTTAATATCTTTTATCATAACCCAAGGTCCAACTTCATCTGGTAAGGCCGTAAAACTCATTTCTTCTTTAGTTATTGGATGTTCTATTGTTAACTTGTATGCCCATAAAGAAATTTGTTTTCCTCTTCCCCTTGTTCCATACTTTTGATCACCACATATACTATGTCCAAAATTACTTAATTGAACTCTAATTTGATGATGTCTTCCTGTATGCAATAATATCTTTAATAAAGATAAATCTATTTCTTCATTATATTTCAAAACTTCATAATCTAATTTTGCATATTTAGAATTTTTAGTTCCTTCTTTAACCACTTTACTTGTATTGGTTTTTTCATTTTTTAATAAATAGTTTTCTAATGTTCCATTTTGTTTTTCTAGTTTTCCATCTACTATTGCTAAATATTCTTTTTTAAATACTTTTTCTCGTACTTGTTCACTAAGTCTGCTTGCTGCTTTTGAAGTTTTTGCAAACACCATTACCCCACCAACTGGTCTATCTAATCTGTGAACTAGTCCCAAATATACATTCCCTGGTTTATTATATTTTTCTTTTAGGTATTGTTTTATAATAGTAAGCATATCTATATCTTCTGTTTTGTCTGCCTGTGAAGGTATGTTTGGTGGTTTTGCTACTACTATTATATGATTATCTTCGTATAAAACTTTTAAATTATTCATTATTTCTCCCATTTCGCAAATATTCCGCATGGTAATATTAGAGTAGAATCTGTCATTGGAAGTCCAATTTCTCCGCATGAGTATTTTCCATTTTTTAACATTAAATCCATTTTTAAAATGTTTTCTATAACTGTTGATGATATTCCTGTTGTATATGAATTAACTAAGAAGAATAACGGATTATCTGATAAAACTTGCTTGCATAATTTTATTAATTCATCTATGTTTTCTTCAAATTTCCAAACCTCTCCATTTGCTCCTCTACCATAAGAAGGTGGGTCCATTATTATTGCATCATATTTGTTTCCTCTTCTTATTTCTCTATTAACAAATTTAAATACATCATCAACTATATATCTTACACTTGCTTTTTCTAAACCTGATGATACAACATTTTCTTTTGCCCATGCAGTCATTCCTTTTGAGCTATCTACATGGCATACACTTGCACCTGCTGATAAACAAGCTACTGTTGCACCACCTGTATATGCAAATAGATTTAATACTTTTATTTCTCTTTTTTCATTTTGTATCTTATCTATCATCCAATCCCAGTTAACTGCTTGTTCTGGAAATAGTCCTGTATGCTTAAATCCCATTGGTTTTATATTAAATGTTAAATTTTTATATTTAACTTGCCAAGCCTTTGGTAACTTACTTGTGTTCTCCCAACTACCTCCACCAGTTTTGCTTCTGTTATATCTAGCATTTATATTTTTCCATTTATTAGGAAATTGTTTTTCTTTCCAAATTATTTGTGGGTCTGGTCTTACTAAGTAAATATCTCCCCATCTTTCTAGCTTTTCTCCATCTGCCATGTCTAATATTTCATAATCTTTCCAATTATTCGCTAAGTTCATTTTATCTTTTCTCCTTTTAACACAAAAAAGGTATGTTTTACATACCTTTATATTTTACCATATTTTCTTAATTTTGCCAACTCTTACTAATTTAAGATTTTAATTAGATTAATAAAATTAATAATTAGCACTGCATATACACTAATTAATGAACCAAAGATTCCACTAATTATCAACCCAACTTTATTCTTTTTAATAAATTCTTTTACTCCTAACGTTTTATTTTCTATTCTTCTGGCTTGTCCAACTGCTATACATCCCATCTTAATATTTTCCATAATAAAACCTCCTATCTTTTGTATATTAATAAATATATTTTAGATAGAAGGTATTTATTACAAGTTTTCATCTATGTTTTTTTACATTTTTATAATTCTTTTTTTAATTTTTCTGCTAATTCTTTTGTTATTCCTTTTATGCTTGTTAATTCTTCTAATTTTGCACCCTTAATTCCTTTAATTGTCGAAAACTTTTTAAGTAATTCTTTTTTCTTTTTATCTCCAATTCCTTTTATATCATCTAATTTTGATTTAGAAACTTCTGTACCTCTTAATTTTCTATGATATTCTATTGCAGTATCATGAACTGTATCTTGAAATTTAGTAATTAAATTCATTAATTCCTCTGATAATTCTAGCTCATTACGATTTTCATCCATCAAAGCTCTTGTCCTGTGTTTATCATTTTTTACCATTCCATAAATTGGTATCTCTAAATTATATTCTCCCACCGCTTCCTTTGCAGCCCTTAATTGTGTTATTCCACCGTCTACAAATATTACATCTGGAAGTTTTCCAAATCCACCACTTGAATTATCTATTGAATGTTTTAATCTTCTTGAAATAACTTCTCTCATACAAGCAGGATCATCTTGCCCTATAATAGTTTTAATTTTAAATTTTCTAGATAGACTTTTGTTAATTACTCCATCTTTTAGAACACACATACCTGCAACCATATTTGTTCCAGATAAATTTGATATATCATAACATTCTATTTTTCTTGGCAATACCTCTAAATTTAGCAACTCTTTTAATTCATTTAAAACATTATATTTATCATTTACCTTGTTTTCCAAACTAACTTTTGCATTATTTTTAGCCATCTCTACAAATCTCAATTTTTCACCCTTTTGCGGATGTCTTATTTCTACTTTTCTTCCAGATTTCTCAGTTAAAATTTCTTCTAATAACTCTTTATCTTCTATTTCCTCACTTATCATTATTTTACTTGGACTGTTTTCATTTGTTAAATAATATTGTTTAACAAATTCTGATAATATCTCTTTTTCTTCTAAATCTTCATTAAAAAAGTAGTTTTCTCTTCCTATCATTTTACTTTGTCTTACAAAAAACACTTCTATACAAGCTGTTAAACTATTTTTAGCAATTCCTATAACATCAATTGCATTTTCGTTAATATTTGAAACCTTTTGTTTTTGAGAGATATTCTCTATTGCAAGCATTTTATCTCTTAAATATGCTGCTTTTTCGTATTCTTGATTTTTAGCTGCTTGTTCTATTTCTGTTTTTAAATTTATTATAACTTTTGCTGCTTTTCCATCCAAGAAATCAATTATCTCATCTATTTGCTTTCTATATTCTTCTTTTGAAACATTATTTACACAAGGACCCAAGCATCTACCTATATGATAGTTTAAACAAACTCTTTTATTTGATTTAAAGTTTCTACATTGCCTAATTTTAAATTTTTGTTTTATAAAATCGACCATTTCTTTTGCACTACCAGAGTTTGCATATGGACCAAAATATTTTGCTCCATCATTTAATATTCTTCTTGTAGTGTAAATTGTAGGGTATTCTTCGTTTAATGTTATTTTTATATATGGATATGTTTTGTCATCTTTTAATAAAACATTAAATTTAGGCTTGTTTTTTTTAATTAAATTACACTCTAAAATTAATGCTTCTGCTTCGTTATCAACAACTATATACTCAAAATGATCTATTAAAGAAACCATTTTTTCTATTCTAGCTGTTTTATTATTTTTCCTAAAATATTGTCTTACTCTATTTTTTAAAGATACTGCTTTTCCAATATATATAATATTATCATCTTTATCACGCATAATATATACACCTGGTTTTGCAGGTAATTTCTTTAATTCTTCCTCTATATTAAACAAATTTATCACCTAATATATATTCTACCACATTTTATGCATAAAAAAAAGTTTTTGTTTTTGTCTTGAAACATTTTTGGTTTTGTTGTAATATTATATGATAAAGGCAAATTTTTAGAAAGGAGTTTTATTCAAGCGCCAGGGGCAAAAGTATTTTGCCTAACGAGGATTAGAACTTATCGAAAGATTCGGCGGGTAGTTCTATGGCAGCTTACTGTCATAAGGTAATATTTAAAAACTAGTAGTAATACTAAAACAAAGATATTACCGTGTAAGTAGTTTATGCCTTTGATCAATTATATCGCGTATTGCGTAATATTTAGGAGGTATTAAATATGTGTGGAATCGTAGGTTACAATGGTACAAAAAAAGCTGTACCAGTATTACTTGATGGCTTAAAAAAATTAGAATATAGAGGATATGATTCTGCTGGAATAGCCACACTTGAAAATAGCAGAATTTCTATAACAAAAGATAAAGGAAGAGTTGCAAACTTAGATGATTTGCTAAAAGATAAAATTACAAATTCAACAATTGGAATTGCTCACACTAGATGGGCTACACATGGGAAACCAAGCAAGGTGAACTCTCACCCTCACCCTGATAATTCAGGAAAAATTAGTGTTGTACATAATGGAATTATTGAAAATTATGCAGATATAAAAAAATTCTTAATGGATAATGGATATAAATTTTTGTCTGAAACAGATACAGAAGTTATTCCAAATCTTATAAATTATTATTACAAATCAAATGATTTATTAAAAGCTGTAAGTCTTGCTTGTAAAGACTTAAAAGGAAGTTTTGCAATCGAAATCTTATGCGAAGACTTCCCAGATAAAATTATAGTAGCAAAAAAAGATAGTCCATTAGTAATAGGTAGCGCAGAAGATGGTAATTATATTGCGTCTGACATACCAGCTATACTATCTTATACAAGAGATTTTTATCTATTAGAAGATAATGAAATTGTAGAAGTTTATAAAGATAAATTAAATTTCTATAACATCAATTTAGAAAGTATAAACAAAAAATCAGAAAATATTTCTTGGGATGCATCAGCAATAGAAAAAAATGGATATGAAGATTTTATGCTAAAAGAAATACATGAACAACCAAAATCTATAAGAGAAACTATTGGCTTTAAATTAAGCAAAGATAAAATCGAATTAGATAATCTAAATTTTAATAAAGAATTTTTAGAAAATGTTACTAAAATATATATAGTTGCTTGTGGTACGGCAATGCATGCTGGATTAGCAGTAAAAAGCTTATTTGAAAATCTATGTCAAATATCAGTAGAAGTAGATTTAGCATCAGAATTTAGATACAGAAACCCACTAGTTAACAAAAACACATTAGCTATATTTATAAGTCAGTCTGGTGAAACAGCTGATACAATTCAAGCTCTTAAACTTGCTAAATCAAAAGGAGCTACAACTCTTGCTATTTCAAATGTAATAGGAAGTTCTATTACAAGAGAAGCAGATTTATACATTTATACACATGCAGGACCTGAAATAGCAGTTGCTTCAACAAAAGCATACACATCACAAGTTACTTTATTAAATATCTTAGCTTTATACTTTGCAGAAATATTAGAAAGAACTGATAAATCGCTTATTGCTGAATTAAGACAGGAATTATTAGAATTACCTAATAAAATTGATGATGTATTGAAAATTGAAGAAAGAATAAAAGAAATTGCAAAAGATATTTATATGGAAGAAGATGCTTTCTACTTGGGTAGAGGAATTGATTATCCTGTTGCTATGGAAGGTTCATTAAAATTAAAAGAAATTTCATATATCCACTCAGAAGCATATGCGGCAGGTGAATTGAAACACGGTCCTATTGCATTGATAAATGAAGGTTTTCCAGTTATATCAATAATAACTGATAAAAATTTAGCAGAAAAATCAATTAGCAATATTCAAGAAGTAATTTCAAGAGGAGCAAAAACAATTATAGTTACTAACCAAGAATTAAACAAGACTTTTGATTATATTATAGAAATACCTGAAATTAATAAGTATTTAAGTCCTGTTATTTCAGTTATTCCACTTCAATTATTATCATACTATATTGCAAAAGAAAAAGGATTAGATGTTGATAAACCAAGAAATCTTGCAAAATCAGTAACTGTTGAATAAGATAAAGGCGCAGAGTATTCTGCGTCTTTTTTATCCTAATAATAATTTTATTATTATAATAACAATCGCACCTGGAATCCCAAGTATCCCTATAAAAATTGAAGTTATTAAATTAAGACCTATATGAAATCCCCATATAGAGCCAATAAGATTAATTATAAATATTGTGATTCCACCAAGTATTGAATTTATAACTAATTTTAATATTGTTTTTATAGGTACAATAAATAACTTTCCAAATATAAATAAAAAGAAAATACACGCTATATATGTAATAATATTATTAAAATCCATACTACTTCCCCTCTTTAATACATGTCCTTTTAATAATATTACTATATAAATAAATTTATGCTAACTTTCTATACAACTTGATTCTCTTCTAAACTCATAATTTGCAATTTTTCTATTCTACTTAATTCTATTCCATTCTTTTTTGATGTTTTTATTAAATAATTAAGTTTAGACTGATTTGCTTTTATTGAATATAAATAATAATCTATTAAATCATCTTCTGCAAATTCATAGTTTTTTTGCGCTATTTTTATATTATTATTTGTATTTATAATACTTTGAATAAGAATTTTATTCATCTCTTCTTTACTCTTGTCCACTATCTTTTTTTCTTTTACGTACTCTTCTTGCATTCTATTTTCTCCTTATATGTTTTATATAATTATATGTAATTATTACTAATTTATGACTTTTCATATTGTATTTTTAAATAAAAAATGATAAAATTATGTGCAATAATGTTCATAAGGAGGTTTTATTATGGAAGAAGTTAAAATTGGAAAAGTTTACAGACATTTTAAAGGTAATTATTACTTTGTTGAAAATAGAGCATTAGACTCGGAAAGCCAAGAATGGTTAGTAATATATAAACCTCTATATGATAGAGAAGACTCGAAAATCTGGGTTAGACCAGAGAAAATGTTTTTAGAAGAAATACCAGAAAGACCTGATAATGTTACAGGACAAAAACATAGATTTGAATATTGTGAAGATCTTAATAAAAATTATTTAAAATAAGAAAAGGTGATTAGTATGATAGATATAAAATTTTTAAGAGAAAACCCTGATGTGGTTAAAGAAAATATAAAGAAAAAATTCCAAGATCATAAACTAGTTTTAGTTGATGAAGTAATTGAGTTAGATAAACAAAGCAGAGAATTAACATTAATATGTGATGATTTAAGAATGAATAGAAACTCTATTAGTAAAGAAATAGGTCTATTGATGTCACAAGGTAAAAAAGAAGAAGCTGAAAATAAAAAAGCAGAAGTTCAAGCTATTAATGAAAAATTAGCTGCTAACGAAGGAAAAGAAGCGCAGTTAAAAGAAGAAATAAAGATAAGAATGATGAAAATTCCAAATATAATGGATGCATCTGTTCCTGTTGGTAAAGATGATAGTGAAAATGTAGAAAATCAAAAATATGGTGATCCAGTTGTTCCTGAATTTGAAATACCTCATCATGCAGATATAGTAGAAAAATTAAATGGATTAGATAAAGAAAGTGCTGGTAGAACAAGTGGTAATGGTTTCTATTACTTAATGGGTGAAGTAGCAAGATTACATGAGGCCATGATAGCATATGCAAGAGACTTTATGATTAATAAAGGATTTACTTATTGTATACCACCATTCATGATTAGATCTGATGTTGTGAATGGAGTTATGAGTTTTGAAGAATTAGAAGCAATGATGTACAAAATTGAAGGTGAAGATTTATACTTAATTGGAACTAGTGAGCACTCAATGATTGGTAAATTCAAAGGACAACTTGTAAAAGAAGAAGAATTACCAATAGCTATAACTGGATATTCTCCTTGTTTTAGAAAAGAAGTTGGTTCTCATGGTATAGAAGAAAGAGGTCTATACAGAGTACATCAATTTGAAAAACAAGAAATGATAGTTCTGTGCAAACCAGAAGACCAAATGGACTGGTATAACAAAATGTGGAGCTATACAGTAGAATTTTTCAGAAGTTTAGATGTTCCAGTAAGAACATTAGAATGTTGTAGTGGTGATTTAGCAGATTTAAAAGTAAAATCTTGTGATGTTGAAGCATGGAGCCCAAGACAACAAAAATATTTTGAAGTTGGAAGCTGTTCTACTTTGGGAGATGCGCAAGCAAGGAGACTTGGAATAAGAGCAAAAGGTGAAAAAGGAAATTACTTAGTTGCAACATTAAACAATACAGTTGTTGCAAGTCCAAGAGGCTTAATTGCTTTCTTAGAGAATAACTACAATGAAGATGGAAGCATTAATATTCCAGAAGTTTTAAGACCATATATGGGTGGAACCGAGAAATTAGTTCCTAAGAAATAAAGGAGAAGAAATGTTAGTAAAAAATCCAAAGTTTGAGATTTCTGCTGTCGGGCCTAAACAATACCCTAGTAACAATTTACCAGAAATTGTGCTTGCTGGTAAATCTAATGTAGGAAAATCATCTTTTATAAATACAATGATAAATAGAAAAGGGCTTGCTAGAACTAGTAGTGAACCTGGTAAAACTAGACAAATAAACTTCTATAACATAGATTCTAAATTCTATTTTGTAGATTTACCTGGCTTTGGTTATAGCAAGATGTCACATGTAGAGCAAGAAAAAGTAGGAAAATTTATAGAAGAATATTTATTTACAAGAAAAAATATTGCTTGTATTGTTCTTTTAATAGATATTCGCCATAGCCCTTCTGAAAATGATATTATGATGTTTAACTATATAAAAAGCATAGATGCACCACATATAGTTTTAGCAAATAAAGCTGATAAGATTGCGCCTACAAAAGTAGATTCTTATGTACAAGATTTAAGAAGTAATTTAGAGGCTGATGAAAGTGATGCCATCCTTCCATTCTCTTCTGAAAAGAAAATTTATACAGATAATGTATGGAACGAATTAGAAAAATATATTAATGATTAATTGAAAGGTTGTACTAGAAATGAAATTAACTTCTGATAACGAAACATTAGCAGAAAATAAAGTATTAATATTATATATTTTAAACAAAATAGATGCACCAGTTAGTAATGATGAATTACTACAACTTGTTTTATCTATTGAAGATATGAATTATTTTTACTTTCAACAATTCCTTTTAGATTTGTTAGAAAATAAATATATTGAAACATATAAAGAAAATGATTACACAGAACAGATATATAGATTAACACCAGCAGGAAAAGAAACATTAGAACTTACAAAAGATTTAATTCCTGGAATCGTAAAATTAAAAATTGATAGCACTATAAAAGGTGAACTCCAAGATATTGAAGAAGAAGTATCAATAATATCTGAATTTACACCAGAAGATGATGGTGGATTTATAGTTACTTGTAAAATAATAGAACACAATAAAACAATATTTGAAGTTTCAGTATCTGCCGCTTCTCGTGAACAAGCAAAAGCTATTTCAGATAACTGGAAAGAAAATGCAGTAAATATTTATCCAAGTATGATTAATCTACTTACAAAACCTAATAATTAAACGAAAACGCACTGATTATCAGTGCGTTTTGTGTATTCGAGTTTATTTAATTATTCGAAATCTCTTTCGCTTATGTACTTGATAAAAGCATCTTCGTCATACTGAAGTGACAGCAAAGCATGCCTAATCTCTATATCTGTCACAAATTCATTTTCACCGCAAAGATAGTTTAAGATTTCATTTCTTTCTTTTTCCTCTATACTATCATTGGTAAATAAAAGAATAGTTACAACAAGTTTTGCTTTGTTTTCCTCGGGCAAGCGAGATAATACTTCTATCAAAAGATCAAGATGTAGCCAATCAAAAGAATGCATGTATTTAGAATATTCATAAATTGCATCTTGCAAATCTTTCAATGTTACATGAAGTTCAGGCTGCAACGAAGAACATTTTTCACCATACTCCCTTACCTTCTTGATTTCACCTTCAATGGAAAGCTTTATTTCTTCTGCAATTTCAAATGATGCAAGAATATTTGAATAAGCCTGAATCTCTCCATTAGCTCTTTCTATTTCTACACCACTTTCTTTCAATTGCTCACCTGCATTATAGTAGTCTCTCATAAGACTTAATACCGGTGTTACAGTATCAACTACCCGCAAAACATCCTTTATTTGCTGGTCGATGTAAACAAAACCGCTTACATTATAATCTACTTCAAAATTCATCTTTTGTAACTCCTTAAAAATTTATTTAAATTAGTAAATACTCGAATACATATACTAATTCATAAAGTGTATTATATCATATTTACATAATTTTGTCCACAATAAAAGAGCTTAAGTAAATTTCTTAAACTCCTCTTGTAATTTTATTGTTTTTTTGTAAATATATTGTTAACTTTTTGTATGTTTTATATTAAACTAATTTCATAGATAGTAAGTTATTATTAGAAGTGTGGTTGTCATCTACTTACATAAGATAAGGAGGTGATAATATGAATAAATTATTATTTAAATCATTAGTAATTTCTATAATTATTAATATTTTATTATTATTTATCATCTTTATTTTAATATTGATTATATTATTTTAAAGTAAAACTACATTTCTAAAGCCACTAGAAATGTAGTTAATCTATTTTTCCCTTTGGCAACCACACTTTTGTGGTAACCTTACTATCTATTTTTATTATACAAAACATTTTACAATTTGTAAATAGTTTTGTAAAAATTTATTTTTTCTTTTCTGCATATAATTTTCTATTTTATGTGCAGAAAGTCAATAGCGTTCTGCATATGTTTTATTGTTTTATGTGCAGAACGCTATATTTATTTTATCTTATTTCTTACATATTCATAAAGTATAACTGCTGTTGCAACAGAAGCATTTAAACTTTCTGTTTTTCCAAGCATAGGTATTTTAATCTTTTCATCTGCATAATCTAATATTTCTTTTTCAACACCATTTGCTTCGTTTCCTATCACAATTACTTTTTTATTATAATCTACATCATAAATACTATTATCTGTTTCTAGCGATGTTGCCATTATTTTATACTTATGTTTTTTCATATTCTTTAAAGTATCTAATAGGTTATTACTCTCTATTACTTTTACTCTAAAAATTGCTCCCATTGTAGACCTTACAACTTTTGGGTTATAGCTATCCGCTGTTTCTTTTGATACTATAACTTGTTTTAAGCCAACACTATCTATTGTTCTTAAAATTGTACCTAGATTTCCTGGGTCTTGTATTCCATCTAAAACAACGATTACATCCTCTGTAAAATCTATTTTATCCTCTGAATTTTCCTTTTCAATAACTGCAAGCATTCCCTGAGGAGTTTGAACATCACTTATTAAATCAAATACTTTTTTACTTACATATATACACTCATATTTAGCAATTTCGTATAATAGCTTCTTATCAATTGCACCACTATTTGCATTATCTTCACACACAACAATTAACTTAATTTTAGCATCCTCTAAAATTGCTTCTTTAATCATTTTTACACCTTCAACAATATATTCGTTGTTTAGGTCTCTATATTTCTTTTCTTTTAATTTTCTAACATTTTTAATAATTTCATTATCTTTACTTGTGATAATTTGCATTTCATTCTCCTCTTATTATTTTAAATTATTCAAGAAATTTTTAACTTCTTCTAATATTATTTTACCAGAATCTGATTTTATTCGTAAAGTTATATATGGCTGGACACCTTGTGAAAATCTAATTCTATCTTTATATACTTCAACTAATTTATTTACTATTTCTGGATTAAATAAATTTATATCAAAACTGAAAACAATATTTGATAATTTTTGAGAAACTTTAAATACACCAGTTTCCTTGCAAAGTATTTTTATTCTTGCAATATCTAATAAATTTTCCATTTCTTTTGGCATTGTTCCATATCTATCAGTTACTTCATCTATTATATCAATAATATCTTCTTCCTTCTTAGCCAAAGCAATATTTTGATATATTTCAATTTTTTGAGAAGTATTTTCAATATATTCATCTGGAATATAGCTTGATACATTTAAATCTATTTGAATATCTTTTTCTTCTTTAACTTCAATTCCTTGCATTGTTTTTACAACTTCATCTAATAATGTGCAATATGTATCATAACCAACTTGATCCATGTGCCCATGTTGAATTTCTCCAAGTAAACTGCCTGCTCCACGTATTTCTAAATCTCTCATAGCAATTTTAAATCCTGAACCAAATTCAGTAAATTCTTTAATTGTTTTTAATCTTTTATCAGCTATTTCAGATAACATTTTATCACGCTTATACGTTACATAAGCATATGCCTGAGTATTGCTTCTTCCTACTCTTCCACGTATCTGGTAAAGCTGTGCTAAACCTAATCTATCTGCATTTTCTACAATTATTGTATTTGCATTTGGTATATCAATTCCTGATTCTAAAATTGTTGTACAAACTAAAACATTAATTTCACCTGCAACAAATCTTTCCATTATTTCTTCTAGTTCTCTACCACTCATCTGACCATGTGCAAATTCTACTTTTGCTTCTGGAACTAAATCTTGTATATCTTCTGCTTTTCTTACAATTTGTTCTACATTGTTAAATAAATAGAATACTTGACCATTTCTTTCTAACTCCTTTGTTATTGCTTCTTTTATTACTTCTTCATCATATTCTAATACATAAGTTTGAACTGGTCTTCTATTTTGTGGTGGCTCATATATAACTGACATATCTCTTATTCCAACAATAGACATATGAAGAGTTCTTGGTATTGGTGTTGCTGTCATTGTTAAAACATCCACTGTTGTTTTAAGCTCTTTTATTTTCTCTTTATCTTTAACTCCAAATCTATGCTCTTCATCTATTATTAATAGCCCTAGATCTTTAAATACAACATCTTTACTTAATATTCTATGAGTACCAATTACTACATCTATTTCCCCTAGTTCTAATTTTTTAACAATTTCTTTTTGTTCTTTCTGTGTTTTAAATCTATTTAATAACTCTACTCTTATTGGGAAATTTTCCATCCTTTGTTTAAAAGTTTCATATTGTTGATTTGCAAGTACGGTTGTTGGTACTAAATATGCAACTTGTTTTTGGTCCATTGCAGCTTTAAATGCTGCCCTTATTGCTACTTCTGTTTTTCCGTAACCAACATCTCCACATAACAGTCTATCCATTGGCATTTCTTTTTCCATATCTTGTTTTACTTCTTCTATACATCTTAATTGGTCATCTGTTTCTGTATATGGAAAATCATCTTCAAATTGTTTTTGCCAAGCTGTATCTGGCGAGTATGCAAATCCTTTTGCGTTTTTCCTTTTAGCATATAGCTCAATTAAATTTTGAGCAACTTCTCTTAAATTATTTTTAACTTTTGCTTTTGTATGTTCCCATTCTTTGCTTCCAAGTTTATTTAATTTTGGAACCGCTTCTCCTGCCCCAATAAATTTTCTCACGTTATCTAATGAATTTGTTGGAACATAAAGGACGTCATCTCCTCTATATTGTATTTTGATATAGTCTTTTGTTACATCACCTGTTTTTATAGTATTTACGCCTATAAATTGTCCTATACCATTAGTTCTATGAACTACGTAGTCTCCAACTTTTAAATCTGCAAATACTACTTTTTCGCCCTGTTTAAAGCTACTAGATGCTTTTCTCTTTTTTTTCTCTGATGCAAATAATTCTTGTGATGTTATAACTATTAAACCAGAATCAAAGCATTCAAAACCAGCTGATAGAATTCCTTTTGAAATTGTTACAATTCCATCATCTATCTTTTGATTTAAGTTTTCCATATATTTATGTGGTACTTCATTGTCTCCTAAAAGTGATACAAGTTTTTTACTATTATCTTCATTACCACTTAAAATTATAACTTTCTTATTTTCACTTGCACTTTCTATTGTTTTTTGTATTAATAGCTCAATTGTAGTTTTATAGAAATTGATTTCTTTGTATGTGAACCTGTACATATTAGCTCTATTAAAAGCTATATCTTGTTTTTCTAAATACACACATTGGCTATTTTTTAAAGCATCTTCTATTTCTTCAAAACTTTTTAAATTTTCTAATATCTTAGGTACTACTTTCTCTTTTTCTATTAATGTATTTATTAAAATGGAACTATCATTTTTTATATTTTTAACTCTTGCTTTTATTTTACCAATTTCATCTTGGAATATTATTGTATCTTTTGGTAAGTAATCTAAAAATGTTGAAGTTTTATTATAGAAATAGTTAATATATTTATCTATTTTTGATAAATAATTTCCTAATTTTATTTGTTCTATATCATTTAAAATATTTTCTCTTATAGCATCTGATACATCTGAATAATCTTTATCTATTTTTTCACATATTTTCTCTACCAAATCTGTTAATAAATATTCATGTGCTGGATATATTTTAAATTCTTCTAGCTCTTCTGTTGACCTTTGAGATGAAATATTAAAGTATCTAATAGAGTCTATATCTTCTCCCCAAAATTCAATTCTAACACCCTTTACGTTAGTTATAGCTATATCTATAATATCTCCTCTAACACTAAATTGTCCTTTTCCTTCTATAAGGTCTGTTCTTTCATAACCTAGCTTTACTAACTTTTGTTTTATTTCTTCAAAATTGTATTCTTTATTAAACTTAAATTCTATTATATTTGAATATAAATCTTTTGCAGATATCATTTCTTGCATACAAGCTTCTACTGTTGTTACTATAATATCTACATTTCCATTTTTAATTCTATTTAAGCTTTCTATTCTTTCATATGGTAAGTCTTTGCTTTCTGCTATATAATCATAAGTTACAATTTCTTTTTTAGGAAAATATGCTACTTTGTTTGTAAAATATGATAAGTCTTCTACTAACTTTTTAGCTTGTAATTCATTGTATGTAATAATACATACTGGGTTATTTGTTTCACTTTTTGTAGCAACTAAAAATTGCACTTTTCCCACGTCAGTTAAGCCCAATATATTTATTGGACTTATTTTTTCATTTATATTTTTTAGATAATCTTGAAACTTTTCATTATCTATTAAATTTTTAATAATAGCATTCATTTATGTCTGCTCCTTAATTAACAAAGATTATTATACCATGTTTTTGTATAAAAGTCTAGTGGTTGACTTTTAACATGTTTTGTCGTAATATGTAATTGTAATTTAAATATGGAGGTAAAATTTATGTTTAAAGAATTTAAAGAATTTGCATTCAAAGGTAATGCATTAGAACTTGCAGTTGGTGTTGTTATTGGTACTGCTTTTCAAACTATTGTAAAATCTTTGGTAAATGATATTATTATGCCATTATTTTCAGCTTTAATTGGTAATGTTGATTATTCTGAATGGGCGTGGACAATAGGAAATACTAAAATTCCTTATGGTTCATTTTTATCAGCAGTAATTAACTTTTTACTAGTAGCTTTTTCTTTATTCTTAGTAGTGAGATATGTTAATAGAATAAATAGAGAAATTGAAGAAGCCAAAAAACAAAATGCTGAAAAATATGAAAAAGCAAGAATGGAAAAAGCAAAAAAAATAGAAGAACTAAGAAAGAAAAATAAATTATTTGATATATTTACTAAAACATTTTCAGGTGAAGAAAAACAAGAAGAAACAGTAGAACCAGAAGCAACTACTAAACTATGCCCATACTGTTTATCTGAAATTCATATAAAGGCAATAAGATGCCCACATTGTACATCAAAAATAGAAGAAGAGAAATAAATTCTCTTCTTTTATTTATACAACTCTTCTTTATTAAATTCTTCAAAATTATCTTCACATTCCCTTAAAAAATAGCTATCTGTTTGACCTGCTATATAGTCTATAATCATTCTCTTGTTAGGTGTAGTTTGTTTATATTCTTCACTTCTTGCATTTATAAATTCAAATAATTTCTTTTTGCTTTCATTATCTTCTTTATTACGTTCATCTAAATAATTTAGATATTTATCATATAACTTATAGAAATACTTTTCTATTAGGTCTTGATTTTTACATGCTTGTTTTGAATTATATATATTAGCATAATTCCATCTTTTTAAATTTATTAATGCTTCATAAACCTCTTTTGAAAAAGATAAATATCCTTTTCCATAACTATTTATTATAATATCTTTTATAAGTGTATCTACTATAACAGAGTTATTATCTCCTAAAACATTCGTTATTTCTTTTGGTAAATCTTTTCTTTGTATAACTCCAACAACAATGGCATCCTCTATATCTCTACCTATGTATGCAATAATATCACATATTCTTACTACACACCCTTCTAGTGTCATAGGAACTATTCTTTTATCATAATCTTCTTCTGTAAAAGATTCTTCTAATTCCTTTAAAAATTGTTCTTTTGTTTTTTCTTGTGGTCTATATTCACTTTGTAGCATTTCTCCATTATGTGCTAATATCCCATCTAATGTTTGGAGTGATATATTAACTCCTTCTATATCTTTTAAAGCTCTAACACTTTGTGCATTATGTCTAAAATATCCTATATTTTCTTTAATACATATATCATTTAAAAAACTTTCTCCTGTATGTCCAAAAGGAGTATGCCCAATATCATGTCCTAATGCAATTGCTTCTATTAAATCCAAATTTAAATTTAATATTTTCCCTATTGTTCTTGCAATTTTAGATACTAATTGAACATGCAAAACTCTATGAGTAATATGGTCATTTTCAATAAATGAATATACCTGTGTTTTATCTATGTATCTTGTATAATTCATAGAATGTATTATTCTATCTGTGTCTTTTGAAAAAGCTGTTCTAGATTCATTTTCTTTTAATCTATCATCTTTTTTTAGCAATATTGCCTCTTTACTTTTACAAGCATATTTTGATAAGCTTTCTTCTTGGATTAAAAAATCTCTTTTTATTTCTTCAAAAATCTTATCCATTACACCCTCTCCTTTGCATATATATTATACAATTTTGAAATTAAATTTGCAATAATTTAGATTTTACTTGCAATCTTTTGTTTTTTGTGTTAAAATAGTATACGTTATAGTTTAGACTTAGCAAGAGGAGGTGCATATTATGCCAAATATTAAATCAGCAATTAAAAGAGTTAGTGTTATAGAAAAGAAAACAGCACAAAATAATATGATAAAATCAGCTTACAAAACTGCTGTTAAAAATTTTGAAGCTGCCGTAGCAGAAGGTGACGTTAAAAAAGCTGAAAGCTTATTATCAGAAGCTACAAAAAAAATAGATCAAGCTTGCACAAAAGGTGTTATTGTTAAAAATACAGCTGCAAGAAAAAAATCTAATTTAGCAAAAAAATTAAATGCATTAAGCAAATAATAAAAAACTAAACTCAGACAAAAAGTTTTTAACTTTTTATTTAAGTTTATATTAGACTGCTTTTAGGAATGAATTCTGTGATTTACAGGGCTCATTCCTTTTTGTATTTTTACTGCATATATCTCTTATACCAAAACTTTGTTATCTTATTAATTAATGTATATATAAAAAAGATGGTTCAAAAACCATCTTTTTCAGCTAATACTCAAACTATCATATTATTTATCATTAGATATCAAAATAATATCACCTTTCATGTTCATCTTTATATTCACTTTGATTTTCAACAACATTTTCTTGTTGTTTGGGCTCTTCCATACTTGATTGTTCCTCTATGCTATCATGATATTGTTGCATAAATTGTTCTTTATCTATTCCCCAATTAGATAATTCCCATGATTTGG
Organism: Clostridia bacterium; assembly: GCA_045537285.1. Lineage (GTDB taxonomy): Bacteria > Bacillota > Clostridia > TANB77 > CAG-508 > HGM13634. The sequence goes on along the minus strand of JAZSPC010000043.1, from coordinate 17,957 downwards.
GCTCTATATTTTCCAATTCAGTACCGCCTGTCAGCAATTTTATTTCTTTATCATCTGTCCTTCCCAATTTAACTATCCATGATTTAAATTTAGTTGAAATTCTTTTTAATATATTATTTTTAGAATTTATCATTCTCTCTTTATTCTTTCCTATGTATGATATAATATCTATATTATCCCATTCATTTCCTCTTGAACAATATTCCATATTATATTCTTTTATTGTTTCAGATGGTCTAGAAAGTCTCATATCTGAATCTAGTGTAATATTATTTTCTTCCATTAGTTGTTGCAGTTCATCCATACTATTTAAACTTTGTATATTTCTTAGTAATTCAATATTTTTTTCTATATTTTCATTTCCTAAGACTTTATCAATACATCTTAGTTTATTATAAAATACATCATTTACCTTATTTTCATCACGTTCAACTTCTTTTGTTGTAATATTAATTATTGCTGCTTCTAATTTTGTTCGATCAAATTTCTGTTTAAAATTATCAATATCGTTTATTTCTATATCTGAAAATCTTTCATTTACCCCACTCATAGCAAATTTATATATTCTTTGTTGAGTTTCAGATATATTTGATTGTTCTTCTTTTTCCATAGCTGAATGTAATAAAGATAAGTTAGTTACAATAGCATAGAATATTTCATTATCTCCTAAATTTTCATATGTTGTATTTAGGCTTTTATTTAATAAATTGTTTAGTTCTTCTTCACCTTTTACCGATGCACTTAATAAATCCTTTTTGCTAACACCAAATGTTGATGAAATAACATCTATGTATGGTGTAATTTTAGAATATCCAGCAGTTTCTGATATATATGGTCTTTTATCGGATTCACTATATCTTTTATTATATACTTGTGCATCTGCCTCACATTCTGTAAAAACTTCTTCTGCCCCTATAAAAAATGTAAAATTATTATGATTAAAAATTCTATCTTCTTTTTCTCCGTTTTCCATTTGCACAATATTCATTGCATGAGTACATTCATGAGCAAGAGTTTCATAAATTGCTTCAAAATACATTGGCCCCATTTGAAATAGCTGTTGATTTAATGTAATTTTTTTATCTATTATATCAAACTCGCCCCCTGTTCCAGGTTCTAATTCATCTACTTCTATTTTTGCAACATTATCTATGAAATTATTAATATCTCTATCTAACATTTCATCACTTAATCCATATTCAAATTGCCTTCTTAACATCACATCTGTAACAAGCGGCAAATATACTTTATTAATACCTGTGGAACGTAATCTTTTATTTATATAATTGGCTTTCTGTTCATTATAATAATCTTTTTTCATACTATCCTCTTTTGTTATCTTATAATATCTGTTTTTCCTGTCCCTATATCTTCTTGTATTTTTTCTATATTCTTTGGAGTTAATTCAACTTTTGTTAATTTTCCATCTGAATCTTGTTTATATACCGTTTTATCAATAAGAAAAATGTAGTTGTTTCCATCTTTCATTTTATAAATTCCTACAATATCTTCCTCTTTAATATCCATATCTAATTCTCCTTTATTTAAATTTATATTTCTTCTAATTTTATAATATCATATGAATACCTTGATTGCAATAAATGTAATATAATTGTAATATTTCCCCTTATAATTCTTTCATACAAAAAAAGTTTCTATTAATTTGGTAGAAACTTTTATAATATACACATATGCTCCTGTACTACAAGCAGATGGAAAAGAATGTTTATCATTATATAGACGTTACAGGTATAAAAAAGATGGTTTTTTGGAACCATCTTTTTTTATATTATCGAATTTTACAAATCTTCTTCATTAATAAGAGGTATTATATCTATTGCTGGTTCTTCATATGGGTGAACTTCTCTTATTCTTTTTATTATACTTTTAACAATATTAATATCACATATTACTTCTAATTTATCTTCTTCAACAAATTCTATTTTGTTTTTTTCTCCTATATATGGATTAGCTTCATCTAAGGGTTTAAAAGTTCCTATGCATTTTGTAGACATAGTACAGTATGTATAGTTTCCTATGATTCCTGCTCCCTCATTACAAATTGCGTTTCTAACTTCTTCTGTATTTTCAGCAGGTATTGTTACCATTACTTTTACTCTTTTTATATTAATATTCATATACATTCTCCTATTTTTATTTTCTATATTACTATACCATATTCTTGCTCATTTCACAATAAAAAAATTTCTATTAATAACTTAATAGAAATCTTTTATAAAGTATTAATCAATTGTAGTACTTGTTCTACCTCTTCCAACTACATCTTCTTGAAGTGATAACCAAGTATTGCAACCAACTATTCCATCTGCTGTTAAACCCCTACTTCTTTGATATGCTGCTACTGCATTTCTAGTTTGAGCTCCAAATACGCCATCTAACCCACCTGTTCTAAATCCTAATGTATTTAAATCATCTTGTGCAATTAACACATATACTCCTCTACTTCCTTGTCTTATTAATGGATATCCTCCACTACTGCAAGCAGATGGAAAACTCCTTTTATCAAAATGAACCCATGTAGGTGTTAAACTAGCAGGTTCTACATAAGACCAAACTCCTGAACTTCTTGCTGTATTTCTTAATCTATTTCTTTGTGCATTTGATAGTGTCTGACCCACATCAAAAGCTACACCTGCATAGTGTTGTGATTGTAACCCATGACCACCTTCCCACGGTCTTTTAAACGCAAATCCTACTGGTATACTGGCGCCATATAGATATCTTGTTGAATTCCATGCTCTCATTGTATTTCTAGTGGTCCACAAAGTATTGCTTCTACTAGAACCTCTAAATTCTCTTACTCTTAAAGTACCATTTGTATTATATGGCATTGCCTCATTTTCGCCTCTATTATATGTTTCCATTCTATTTGTGTCATTGTTATATATTAAAATTCTTGCCACGCAAAAAACCTCCATAAATTATTAATCTCTTAATATTTTATGAGAGTTTTATTTTTTTGTTAATATCTATTAATTTCTAATATAAGGTTTTCTTTTAACTCTTTACTACATTCTATTAAAGGAAGTCTTGGCTTGCCACAATTAAATCCCAAAATATTTAAGGCCTCTTTTATTGGTATTGGATTTACTTCTTTGAATAAATTTTCAATTAAATTCGCTAGTTCTATTTGCATTTTTGAGGACTCCTTAAATTCACCATTCAAATATTTTTTTACCATTTCTACTGTATATTTAGGCATAATATTCGATAAAACTGAAATTACACCAATTCCACCAAGTGATAATATTGGAACTATTTGGTCATCATTCCCTGAATATATATTTAAATTATCTTTACATAGTTTTCTTATCTTTAATACTTTTGATATGTCTCCACTTGCTTCTTTTGTTGCCACTATATTCCTTATTTTAGATAATTCAAAATACGTATTAGGCTGGATATCTACACCAGTTCTTCCTGGTACATTGTATAGAATAATTGGCAGACTTGTGTTCTCTGCAATAGTTTTATAGTGTTCAACAAGCCCCTTTTGCGTAGTTTTATTATAATAAGGAGTAACTATAAGTAATCCATCTACTCCTATTTTTTTAGCATAAACATCGTTTTCAATAACTGTTTTTGTATTATTGCTTCCAACTCCTGCTATAACAGGTACTCTCTTGTTTACAACTTTTACACAATATTTAATTAATTCTTCTTTTTCCTCTTTTGATAATGTTGATGCTTCACCAGTCGTTCCACAAACTACTATGCCATCAATTTTATTATCTATTTGAAAATCTATTAACTTCTTAAATTCATCAAAATTAATATTATCATTTTCATCAAAAGGAGTAACAATAGCAGTTGCACATCCTTTAAAAATAATTTTTCTCAAAAAAACTCACCTCATTAATGTATATGCAGATAATAAAAAAATAACCCAAAGGCTATTTACCTTTGAGTTATTTTAATTTTAAGATAAGTATTTTGTTGCTATATATCCTATTGTTCCATTTGCTAGTTTTACTTTATCCCAGTAATATCCATTTTTGTATGCTGCTTTCTTTTGTAATATTGTTACTTTTGCTCCTTTTTTTAATGTTGCAATTTTCTTGCTTGATGTTGTTGCACTTTTTCTAACATTTACTTTACTTACATTTACTTTTGCTGTTTGTGTTGTAGTTGTAATAGTTTCTGATGTTGTTATATTTGATAGATAATTAGTTGCTATATATCCTATTGTTCCATTTGCTAGTTGTATTTTATCCCAATAATATCCATTTTTATATGCAACCTTTTTCTCTAATCTTGTTACTACTGTATTTTTTTCAAGTGTTGCTACTATCGAACTTGATGTTGTTGCGTTTTTTCTTACTCTAACACTACTTGCATTTACTCTTACTTTTTCTGTTGTAACAGGTGCTTCTACTATTGTTGTTGATAAATAATTTGTAACTATATATCCAACTGTTCCATCTGATAATTTAACTTTGTCCCAATAGTATCCATTTGCATAGCTACTGTTCTTTTCTATCCTTGTTACTATTGTATATTTTTTAAGTGTAGCTAAAATTGTCCCAGATGTTGATGGATTACTTCTTACATATACATTATCCCCTGTTAATTGGACTTTTTCATTTAATTCTGGTTTTACAATTATTGTTCCAGGCTCTAATGATATTTGTGCCGGCATATTCTCGTATACTGGTATTATGAAATTATAGTTATTATCTAATAATCCTATGCTTTTATACGTGTTATATGTTGTAATTCCTTCACTTCTTGCCGCAAATATATTTTGCATATATTGGTGATTATATAATTCTGTTCCATTGTTTACTACATCATATTTTTGGAAATATAGTGTATCTTGTCCTACTGCAATATAGTTTCTTGATATCCATATTGCTCCACCTTTTATTGCTTTTGCAGGATCATTCCATGGTAATAAATATTTTCCCATTGTAGTGTTTGATGCATATTTTAATCCATTTCCTATTGGGTCTTCTCCACTGTTTGCTCCTATGTTGTAAAAATTATATATTCCTTCATAACCTTTATATGTACCATAAATTGAAGCAGAACCATTTACACCCACTTCTTGTCTAATTCTTGCTGCTAAGTAATATGGGCTTACACCACTACTGTTTGCTGCATCCATTATTGCCTCAGAGAATGTAATATCTTCATATTCTGGATTGTTATAATATTCTTGTATATTTTTTTGATACATAAATGTTCCGTTTAATACCTTTTCTATTCCTGATATTGTATATGTATCTGGGGCATACGATAATTCCTCAAATTGGAATATGTAATTTTCAGTTAAATAATTTCTTGTATCCATTAAATATGCTACTGCTTTTTCAGATGCACACATCCAACCACCTGCATCATATACCTTTGTTCCACATATATCGCACAACCATTCTCCGTTTTTTCCTTGAACTAAACTTCTACTATGTAATCCTTTTGTTTCATTGTATAATACTGTTTTCCAATCTAATCCTGTGTAGTATATAGTAAATTTCCAATCAGGATTTGCTTCTTTTAATGCTATTAATCTTTCTTTATATCCTGGATATTTACTTTCATCTATATATTTTTCTATATCTTCTACTGTTTTTAATACTGTTTTTTGAGCCGAATCTGTTAGACTAGAAGCTTGCAGAATTACTGGCATAACAAATGATGCTAGAATAAATAAAGTAACTGCTAATGATGTTATCTTTAATATAATGTTTTTTCTATCCATAACAAAAACCTCCTTAAAATTATGTTAACATAACTTAAAGAAGGTTTCAATTTGTTAGGGTTATTTACAAGAAATTACCAAATTAATCTACATTTACTGCTCTTGCTTTTACTATTGTTCTTTGTTTACCAGTCATTGTACATGTTATTAATGTAAGTTCTGTCCCACCATTTGTTAATTGGCTTGTACATTTTAAGTCATCTGGGTCTACTACATATTTATCATATACTTTATATTCTAATGTTCTATTATTTATATCTGTTAAATAAATACTATCTCCATTTTTCAATGTCGATGCTTTACTGAAAAATCTTTTATTATGGTAATTATGACCTACTATACAGAAGTTTCCTTGTTCATTTGCATCTGGTCCCCAGTATTTTACTACTGAAATTTTTAATAAATCTTCTGTTGTTTTATTACTTGTATCTTCACTATATATTACTGGATATATTATATTTATTTTTGGAATTTCTATTACTGCTACTGTTGTATATTTTGCTCCTTTTTTTGTTTTATGTACTTTTGTATCTAATTTTGAACCTGCATTTTTATTTGCTTCAATTAATTCTTCTAATTCTATTTCTTCAATTTCCGAATCTTCTGGAACTCTATCTAATACTACAACTAATACTCCATTTTCAAATCTTACAGTTGAATCATTGTCTGGTGTTTCTACTATTTCTATTCCAGCTAAAATATCTTCTGATATATCTGATTCGTTTCTTCTATATTCTGCATAAACATAATAGCTAAATAAAATTATGGCCAACATTAAAGAAACTATAAAATTTACTTTATATAGTTTCTTGTTTCTTTTTAATTCAGGTGTTACATATATTTTTTCACTGATTAAAATCTGATTCATTTAGCTAAGCTCCCTCCATCTATATATTATACCATAAGACTTATGTTTTGGGAAGACGTATAATTTAATTAATGTATATAATTTGATATGTTGCAATAATCTTCTAATGTTAAGGCTTCTCCTCTAACTTTGTCGTTTAATCCTAAATTTTCTAATATTTCTAAAATTTGAGATTTTGAAGAAAAAATATCACATTTTTCTAATGCATTTACTAATGTTTTTCTTCTTTGCATAAATGCGTGTTTTATAATTTTAAACATTAATTGTTCGTTTTTTACTTCTACTGCCTTTTCTTTTCTAAGTTTTAGTTTTATAACCTTAGACTCAACAGTAGGCTCTGGTATAAATGAATTTGGCATTACTTTTAATACCTCTTCTGCTTGCGCATAATAATATACACTATATGTTATTGCTCCTGTATTTTTGCCGCCTGGAACTTCTATTAATCTATCTGCAACTTCTTTTTGTATCATAACAGTTATTGATTCTATTGGTAGATTTTCTTCCAATAATTTCATAATAATTGGTGTTGTTATATAATACGGTAAATTCGCTACTATTTTAGCTGATTTTAAACCAATACTTAAATTTTCTTGTATCAATTTACTTAAATCTACTTTAAGAACATCTTGATTTATTAATTCAAAATTATCATATAACTTAAATCTGTCTGTTAATATTTCTATCATTCTAGTATCAATTTCTATTGCAATAACTTTACCTGCTTTTTCTAATAATTCTTTAGTCAAAGTTCCTAACCCTGGTCCAATCTCGATAACTAAATCATCTTTTGAAATTTCAGCTTTATCTACAATACCTTTTACTACTTCATCATTTATTAAAAAGTTTTGCCCCAAACTTTTATTAGCACTAATTCCATACTTTTTTAAAATGAACTTAGTTTCATCATAAATATTATTCATTTATTATTACTCCTTATAATTTAGACATAACTAATTTATATTTTAACATATTTTTTTATTCTTGGCAAAGTTATTGCAATTTATTTGGTTTTAAGATAAAATGATATAGTAAAATTTCCTTACGGGAGGTTAGTTTCTACTGATGAAAAATGATAACAAAAATTACAGAAAAAGAACCAATAAAAAGAGTAACACAATAGATAAATCTCTACCAACACGAAAACTTAAAATAGTACTTAGAGCAGCAACAATAATTTTAATACTATTAATAATTAGATTGTTTTGGATACAATTTATTGATGGTGCGTGGTTAAAAGAAAGAGCTTTTAGGCAACAAACTGCTAGTAAAATAATAAGTCCAGATAGAGGTTCTATCTTAGATGTAAATGGTAAGTATTTAGCTAAAAGCGAAAAAGTAGACACTATATCAATAAACCCAACTAAAATATCTAAACAAAATAAAACACTGGTTGCTACTGGATTATCTCAAATTTTTGAATTGGATTATGAAGAAACTTTGACAAAAGTAAATAGTACATCATCTTTTGAAACTATTATTAAAAAAGTAGAAAATGACAAAGTACAAGAATTACAAAAATGGATGACAGAAAATAAAATATCTGTTGGAATTAATATAGATGAAGATAATAAAAGATATTATCCATATGACACACTTGCATCACAAGTAATTGGTGCTTATGGTACAGATAAAGGGCTAAATGGTATTGAATTATCTTTTGATAATATATTAACAGGTCGTTCTGGTAAAATTATAACAAGAACGGATTTAAATAACAGTGAAATTTCTGACAACCATTCAACTTATGTTGAAGCCCAAAATGGTAACGATGTGTACTTAACAATTGATGTAAATATTCAGTCTGTTGTTGAAGAATATATAGGAAAAGCTGTTGAAGATGGCAAGTGTGAATATGCAAGCGGAATTATAATGGAGCCATCAACAGGAAATATTTTAGCAATGGCTTCATATCCTACATATAACTTAAATGAACCTTTTACTCCAAATACAGAAAAAGCTATAAAAAATTGGGACAAGATGACTCCTGATGAAAGAACTAACTTTTTATATAAAATGTGGAGAAACAAGAACGTTTCTGATCTATATGAACCAGGTTCTACATTTAAAACTTTGGTTTCTGCAATCGCATTAGAAGAAGATATTACAGAAATAGATGTTTCACAAGATTTTTACTGTAATGCATATGAAAACGTTAGTGGTACTAAAATTAGATGTTGGTCTACTAAACCACATAAATATCAAACATTAACAGAAGCTTTATCAAACTCATGTAACCCTGCTTTTATGCAATTAGGAAATCGCATTGGTGTAGATACTTTTTATAAATATTTTGAAGCTTTTGGGTTATTTAATAAAACAGGTATATCTCTTCCAGGAGAGGAAGGAAGTATATTCCATAAAACGAACAATATAGGGCCTACCGAACTTGCTACAATGTCGTTTGGTCAAAGATTCAATATAACACCTTTACAATTAATTACTGCTGTATCTGCACTTGCAAATGATGGTGTATTAGTACAACCTCAAATTGTAAGCAAAATAGTTAATAATGATACAGGTAGCGTAACAACTACTCAACCAAATGAAATACGTCAAGTTGTATCAAAAGAAACAGCTAATAGCGTTATTGATATGATGGAATATGTTGTAAGTAATGGTACTGGTAAAAAAGGTGCAGTTAAAGGGTATACAATAGCTGGTAAAACAGGTACATCAGAAGCAGCAGTTGGTTCTGATAATGGAAATACTTTATCATACTTAGCTATTGCTCCATCAGAGAATCCATCATTAGTTGCACTAATTGTTTTATATAATACACCTTCTTCAAATAGTTTAGGTAGTACAATAGCAGGACCTGTAATGTCTAATATATTATCTGAGGTTTTACCTTATTTAGGAATCACATCAGATGAAGTAAGTATTAGTTCTAATAATAATTTAATTACAGTACCAAATATTGTTAACAAAACTGTAACTGAGGCAGAAAAAATACTAAAAAATTCTGGCTTAACACCAGTAATATCATTTGAAGGCAATAAAAATTCTACATTAGTAACAACACAAGTACCATCATCTGGAACACAATTACTTAAAGACTCTGTTGTTCTATTATACAGTGAGGAAAATTCTACAAGAACTTCTGTAACTGTACCTAATTTAGCTGGAATGACTTTAACTCAGGCAAAGACTGCTTTAAAGCAAAAGAATTTAAATATCTCTTATACTGGAACTGGAATAGTTTCTAAACAAAGTATAAAATATGGAAACTCTGTTGAAGAGGGAACTATAATAAATGTAACTTTATCTTATTAAAAAGGAGAAATAAAAATGTTAGATAATATAATCGTAAAATACTTAATTACATTCTTTTTAGGAATGTGCCCAATTATAGAAATTAGAGGAGCAATACCTGTTGGTGTTGGATTAGGGCTTAGCTACTTTGAATCATTTGTATTAGGATTTCTTGGAAATATTGTTCCAATATTCTTTATAGTAAAATTCATAGGACCAATATTTGAATTTTTTAGGAGATGGAAAATATTTAGAGTAATAATTGATTGGGCTAGCAATAAAGCTACTAAAAAAATTGAAGAAAGCTCAAAACTTCAAAATTATACAGCATTAGGATTATTCATATTTGTAGCAATTCCTATACCTACTACTGGTGCTTGGGTTGGTTCATTAATTGCTAACTTTTTACATGTACCATTAAAAAAGGCTTGGCCTCCATTAGCAGCAGGTGTTCTTACAGCAGGAATTATAGTACTAGCTGCTACTGGAAGTATTGTAACAATATTTGCTTAAATTTAATAAAAAATTAGAAATATTTTACTTTTTCTTTATAAAAATATATTTTTATAAACAAAAAAGACGATTTATAAAAAATCGTCTTTTTTGTAACCCAATCTATTAATTAAGCATTATCTTTTATGTAGTCAACAACATCTCCTATTGTTACAACTTTTTCAGCATCGCTATCTGGTATTTCTATATCAAATTCTTCTTCTAATGCCATTATTAATTCAACTATATCTAAAGAATCAGCTCCTAAATCATCTATAAAAGAAGCCTCCTCTGTTACTGCATTTTCAGCAACACCAAGTTGTTCTACTATAATTTCTTTTACTTTATCAAATACTTCTTCTGAACTCATTATAAGTTCACCTCCTTAAAATTTTTGCTTACGTTTTTCAATATTTGTTATATTATAACAATATATATTTGTCAAGCATAATTTACAAATATTTTTCTTTTATTAATTAATTTTCTGTATTTTTGTATGTTTCTATATTAGAAAATTGTTCTATCATCATATCAACTGCTTTATTTTTTGCAAATTCTTCTGCTTGTTTTATTGTATAATGAAATAATTTTTCATCACTACTTCCATGTGCTTTTACAACAGGTTTTTTTACACCTAAGAATAATGCTCCACCATATTCTTTATAATCCATTGTTTTAGAAAATCTCTTTATTCCTGGTAATGCTGGAAGTGCTGCAATAGTAGATAATAAATTTTTCTTTAAACTTTCTGTTAAAGTTCTTTTTACTAACTTTCCTAAACCTTCAACTGTTTTTAAAAATACATTTCCAGTAAATCCATCACAAACGATTGCATCAATTTTTCCAGAGAAAGCATCTCTTCCTTCAACATTTCCAACAAAATTAATTCCTAATCTTTCAGATTCTTTTGTTAATATTTCATAACTTTCTCTTATTAATTCATTACCTTTTGTTGGTTCTGTGCCTATATTTAATAACCCTATTGCTGGTCTTTCTATTCCAAAAGTATTTTTCAGGTAAATAGTAGCCATCTGTGCAAATTGTACTAAATTTATTGGCTTGCAATTTGTATTTGCGCCTGCATCTATTAACATTAATCTCTTTTTATATGCTGGAAGCATTGGAGCCATAGCTGGTCTATCTATTCCTTTTATCCTTCCTACTAAAAGAGTAGCTCCTGTAAGTAATGCTCCTGAGTTACCAGCAGATATAAATACATCTCCTTTACCTTCTTTTAATAGATTAAATCCTACAACCATAGATGAATCTTTTTTGTGTTTTATTGCATCTGTTGGCTTATCTTCCATTGTTATAATTTCTGTTGTATGATAAATGCTAAATTTAGGTGATATATCTTCTATCTTTTCTTTTCCAAACAGTTCTTTAACTCTTGAATTAATTACTTCTTTGTCACCTATTAACATTATCTGTGATTCAACTTCATTTACAGCTTTAACTGCACCTTTTATAACTGCATCTGGTGCATTATCTCCACCCATTGCATCTACTAATATTATCATGTTTTCCTCCATTTATTGTATTATATTAATGATGTTATTATTTTATTATTTATTCTAAAAAAAAGCAATAGTTTTTGACCAATTAGTATACTAAAAGCCCATAAAAAAAGAACTCCCGAAGGAATTCTTTTTTATTTAAAAGCTATTCATATCTTATTTTCTAATTAAGCAATAACTTCTGATAAGATACATAAACCTACTGTTTAAAATTGTCCGTTCTGTATTATCTTGTACTAATGGATAATTTAGTTTCCAATTTTTCATTTTGGATTATGTTTGTTATATAACTAATTTATTAATTATTAATATGCTTTATTCCTACTTCTGGTATCATTACATTATCTGGTGTATCAATAACAAACTGAATTAATCTTGCAACTTCTTTTGTATCTAATCCATTCTCCATATTTTTTTGAATGTTCATTTTATTAAACATATCCGTCTTCATCATACCTGGCATTACATCTGTTACTCTAATTCCATATTTTGCAACCTCATCTTGTAAAGATTTTGAAAACCCAGTAACTCCCCATTTCGTAGCATTGTATACAACTCTTTCTGCTTTATGATTTATTCCAGCTTGTGAATTAATATTAATTATTAATCCATCTTTGTTCTGTTTCATAATTGGTAAAACTGCCTTTGAACAATTAATAACTCCTAATAAGTTAACATCTACAACAGCCTTTATTCTTTCATAATCATTTTGGTCTAACTCCTCTTGAATCCAAAGCCCCGCATTATTAATTAAAATATCAATTTTTCCAAATTCATTAATTATTTCTTTAATCGTATCTTCTACTAAATTATAATTACTAACATCACAAACTTTATATTTACAATTATTTTCATTTGCAACTTTAACTAATTTTTCTTTGTTATTAGCTAAGGCAATTACATTGTTATTCTTTGATAATTCTTCTACTAATGTTTTACCTAATCCATCGCTTCCACCTGTTATTACTATATTCTTCATATTTATTTCCTCCTCGTAGATATCAGCTATCAATCATTCCTTCTTATAATATATCATATTTTCACATAAAAAGATAGTTTTCTTCTTAATTTTATTGCTCAATTAATCATTATTTTCTTATTGATATATAAATATTTTCTTACATTTATTGTGTTGTATGATCTAATTTCATCTAACATTAATGATATAAATATTAGATAGATTTCTCTTTTTTAAGTATAAAAAACAAGGATTACATTTCCTGTAATCCTTGATACTCTATGTTTTTATAGTTTTAATTAAGCTAATATTTCAGATACGATACCTGAACCTACTGTTCTACCACCTTCACGTATAGCAAATCTTAATCCTTTTTCTATAGCGATTGGTGTAATTAATTCGATAGTCATAGCTACGTTATCACCTGGCATAACCATTTCTGTTCCAGCAGGTAATTCGATAACACCTGTAACGTCAGTTGTTCTGAAATAGAATTGTGGTCTGTATCCGTTGAAGAATGGTGTATGTCTTCCACCTTCTTCTTTAGTTAATACGTAAACTTCTGATTTGAATTTTGTATGTGGTTTGATTGTTCCTGGTTTAGCTAGAACTTGACCTCTTTCGATGTCTTTTCTATCAACACCTCTTAATAATAAACCGATGTTATCACCAGCTTCTGCTTGGTCTAATAATTTTCTGAACATTTCAACACCTGTTACAACAGTTTTTGAAGATTCAGCTTTTAAACCTACTAATTCAACTTCGTCTTGAACTTTTACAACACCTCTTTCAACTCTACCTGTTGCAACTGTTCCTCTACCAGTAATTGTGAATACGTCTTCAACTGGCATTAAGAATGGTTCGTCAACTGGTCTAGCTGGTGTTGGTATATAAGCATCAACTTGTTCCATTAATTCTTTCATTGGAGCATATTCTGGTGCGTTTGGATCTGTTGAAGCACATTCTAATACTTTTAATGAAGATCCTTTAACAACTGGAATATCATCTCCTGGGAAATCGTAGCTAGATAATAAATCTCTAACTTCCATTTCTACTAATTCTAATAATTCAGCGTCGTCAACCATATCGCATTTATTTAAGTAAACTACTATATGTTTAACACCAACTTGTCTAGCAAGTAATATGTGCTCTCTTGTTTGAGGCATTGGTCCATCAGCTGCTGAAACAACTAATATAGCACCATCCATTTGTGCAGCACCTGTGATCATGTTTTTAACATAGTCAGCGTGTCCTGGACAGTCAACGTGTGCATAGTGTCTGTTTTCTGTTTCGTATTCAACGTGAGCTGTAGAGATAGTGATACCTCTTTGTCTTTCTTCTGGAGCTCCATCGATTTGATCGTAAGCTCTGAATTCTGCTCCACCTGTTAAGCTACAAAATTTAGTGATTGCAGCTGTTAAAGTAGTTTTACCGTGGTCAACATGTCCGATTGTTCCAATGTTAACGTGTGGTTTAGTTCTTTCAAACTTAGCTTTTGCCATTTTAATATTCCTCCTTAAATTTTTCAACTAATGTGCACGCATAGTGCATCAATTATAGTTATTTTACTACACTTTTCCTATTTTTGCAATAGGAAAAGCGTAATTAACATTTTTTGTAAACTTGCACTAGTCTTCTTTTCTTGATCTTTGTGCAACAATAGTTTCAAGTACTGATTTAGGTACTTCTTCATAGTGAGATGGTTCCATAGAGTAAACACCTCTACCTTGAGTTTTAGATCTTAAATCAGTAGCATATCCAAACATTTCAGAAAGTGGAATGTAAGAGTGGATTGTTGTAGTTCCTTGTTCTGTATCCATTCCTTCCATTCTTCCACGTCTAGCATTTACGTCACCTATAACATCTCCCATGTATTCTTCAGGAACTGTTATATCAACTTTCATTATAGGTTCAAGTAACATAGCTCCACCTTGACGGCAAGCTTCTTTGAACGCCATAGATCCAGCAATGTGGAATGCTGCTTCAGATGAGTCAACTTCGTGGTATGATCCATCTACTAAAGCAACTTTAACGTCAACAACAGGATATCCAGCTAGTATACCAGCTTTCATTGCATCTTGAACACCTTCATCAACTGGTTTAACGTATTCTTTAGGAACAACACCACCAACGATTTTAGATTCGAATGCATATCCTTTACCTTGTTCGTTAGGTTCAACTTCTAGCCATACATGACCATATTGACCTTTACCACCTGATTGTCTAATGAATTTACCTTCAACTTTAACTGCTTTTTTGATTGTTTCTTTATAAGCAACTTGAGGTTTACCAACATTAGCATCAACGTGGAATTCTCTTTTTAATCTGTCAACAATGATATCTAGGTGTAGTTCTCCCATACCAGCGATAATTGTTTGACCAGTTTCTTGGTTTGTATATGTTTTGAAAGAAGGATCTTCTTCTGCAAGTTTTTGTAAAGCAACTGCCATTTTTTCTTGGTCAGCTTTAGTTTTTGGTTCGATTGAGATATCGATAACTGGTTCTGGGAACTCAATAGATTCAAGAATTATTGGGTGATTTTCATCACAGATTGAATCTCCTGTTACAACATCTTTTAAACCAACAGCACAAGCTATATCTCCAGCGTAAACTTTATCTATATCTTGTCTTGAGTTAGCATGCATTTGAATAAGTCTTCCTATTCTTTCTTTTTTATCTTTGTTTGCATTTAAAACATATGAACCTTTTTCTAATGTTCCAGAATATACTCTGAAGAATGTTAATTTACCAACATATGGATCAGTCATAATTTTGAATGCTAAAGCTGCGAATGGTTCTTCATCAGAAGATTTTCTTTCAGCTTCTGTTCCATCTTCTAATATACCTTTAATGTTTGGTATATCAGTTGGAGCTGGCATGTAGTCAACTATATCATCTAGTAATTCTTGAACACCTTTGTTCTTGTATGAGCTTCCGCATGTTACAGGAACCATAGTGTTAGCTATTGTAGATTTTCTTATAGCTGCTTTAATTTCTTCAACAGTGAATTCTTCACCCATTAAATATTTTTCCATTAGTTCATCGTCTGTTTCAGCAACGTGTTCTAATAATTCAGTTCTATATTTTTCTGCAAGTTCAACCATATCTTCAGGAATAGCTTCGTGTCTAACGTCTTTTCCTAAATCATCATAGTGAACTAAAGCTTCCATTTTTACTAAGTCAACAATTCCTTGGAAATTGTCTTCTTTTCCTATTGGAAGTGCAATTGGAACAGCATTTGCTTTTAATCTATCTCTTAATTGTCTTACGCAATTATAGAAATCAGCACCTGTTATGTCCATTTTGTTAACGTATACCATTCTTGGAACGCTATATTTGTTTGCTTGTCTCCAAACTGTTTCAGATTGTGGTTGAACTCCACCTTTTGCACAAAGTACAGTTACAGAACCATCTAAAACTCTTAGAGATCTTTCAACTTCAATTGTGAAGTCAACGTGTCCTGGAGTGTCAATGATATTTATTCTATTGTCATTCCAGAAACATGTAGTAGCAGCAGATGTAATTGTGATACCTCTTTGTTGTTCTTGAGCCATCCAGTCCATTGTTGCTGCACCGTCATGAGTTTCACCTATTTTATGTGTTTTACCAGTATAAAATAGTATTCTTTCAGTAGTTGTTGTTTTACCAGCATCGATGTGAGCCATGATACCGATATTTCTTGTCCTCTCAAGAGGATATTCTCTTCCAGCCATGAAAAATTAGCCTCCCTTCCATTAATTATAATACTACCATCTGTAGTGAGCGAATGCTTTGTTTGCTTCTGCCATTTTGTGAGTGTCTTCTTTCTTTTTGAAAGCTGCACCTTGGCTGTTTATAGCATCCATAATTTCTCCTGCTAGTTTTTCTTCCATGCTATGTTCATTTCTTTTTCTAGCATATTCAACTAACCATCTTATTGCAAGAGTTTGTTTTCTGTCAGCTCTTATTTCCATTGGTACTTGGTATGTAGCACCACCAACTCTTCTAGCTTTAACTTCTAGAGCAGGTGTAACGTTGTCTAAAGCTTGTTGGAAAGCATCTAAAGCTTCTCTACCAGTTTTATTAGCAACTATATCAAATGCACCGTAAACGATTTTTTGAGCTGTAACTTTTTTACCATCCCACATAACTTTGTTTATTAGTTTTGAAACTACTTTAGAGTTATATTGTGGATCTGGCATTACTTCTCTTCTAGAAATATGTCCTTTTCTTGCCACTGTTCTTCCCTCCTTATATAAAATTTGAATTTCATAAAAATTCATAGGTACTCAAAAATTTTTAATTCTTGTAAGTGCTTGGTTTAATATCTTAAACTTAAGCGCCTAACTTAATTATTATTTTTTCTTTGCTTTTTTTGCACCATATTTTGATTTAGCTTGTACTCTGTTTGCAACACCTGCAGTATCAAGTACACCTCTAACAATGTGATAACGTACACCTGGTAGGTCTTTAACTCTTCCACCTCTAATTAAAACAACACTGTGTTCTTGTAGGTTGTGACCAATACCTGGAATGTATGCTGTTACTTCCATTGTATTTGTTAGTCTTACTCTGGCTACTTTTCTTAAAGCAGAGTTTGGTTTTTTTGGAGTTTGAGTTTTAACAACTGTACAAACACCTCTCTTTTGTGGAGAAGATTGATTAGTACTAGCTTTTTTTCTTGAGTTGTATCCTCTTTGTAAAGCAGGAGATTTTGATTTAGTTGTTTTATTCTCTCTTCCTTTTCTAACTAATTGGTTAAATGTAGGCACTTAAATTCACCCCTCTTTCTTTCTATACTGTATTAGTTACATTAATACGTTTAATATTATACTAAAATTGATAATAAAAGTCAATATTTTATAGAAATGTTACATAACTTTTTTGTTAAAAAAACACCCCTTAAGAATATTCTTAAGAGGTTTTATTTTTTTACATTTGTTCGTACACGTTTGGTACACTTATACAAATTCCAACATCAGTTCCTTGATATTTAAATTTATACTCATATTTATCTGTTATAACTCTAGAAATTTCAGCTATATCAGAAAATTTTGTTCTTTCAACTTCTATATATTTTGGAATGCCAGCATAGTTAGGATCATATACTTCTATTTTGAATTTGTTCATATTTTTAGAATCAGCTAATAATTTTGTTGCTAAAAC
>JAZSPC010000046.1:0-49008 GCA_045537285.1 Clostridia bacterium | reverse complement strand
GCTGTTTTCGAAATCAAACATATATTTTCCTAATATATGATATTGTCTTAATCCGTTCGGTGTTTTAGAGATATCAACAACAATTCTGTATTTGCGTTCGGTCTGATTTGTGTATGTAGGATCACATTGTAAAACAAATTCTTCCCATATTTCGGTGTCACTTATAATTGTATTTTTCCAGCCTTGTCGAACTTTTTCGTCTAATGACACCATCCATACCCAGGTGTCATTAGAATATGGCCAACGTGACCTCATAAATGCATCATAGTTTGTGCCATACGTTTTGTTCAAAAATTCGGCATTTGTTCTAGCTATAATAATTTCGTTTGTTTTCATTTTATATCTCCTTTATAATTTATATTTACTTCTTGATTTTCTTCCTTTGTTTAAGTTTGCCCCTTTATATGTTTCTGTTAATGAATGGCAATTAGGACATAATAATATTAAATTTTCTTCTATATTATTTTTATAATTGCCATCTATATGTTCTACTTCCAATGGAATTTTATTTGTATATTGATTTATTTCTCCCCATCCACATCTTGCACATTTATTATCATATTTATTAAATAAATACGTCTTTATGTGGTTTGAAATTTGATATTCTCCCTTTAACCCGTTAACTTTATTATTTTTCCAATTATAAATATATTCTTTATACTCAAACTCTTTTTGGCATAAATTTGAACAATATTTATTTTTGTTATTTATTTCTCTTTTACAATTTAAACAATTCATATAAATATTATATCTTTTTCTTTTCAAAAAGTCAATGATATAAAAATTAAAAAATCAAGAATTAAGATTACTCAAAACTCTTGATCTTTTGGAGCCACTTGTCCGAATCGAACGGACGACCTACTGATTCATACCACTACAATTTTCATTGCCATATTAATGTTTGCGGTCTGGACTTTCTCTTTACCATAGCCATTAGCCTTAGGTACACCGTATAAAGTCTCTACACTCGGAATTTTTTCCTAGCTCGGGATTAACATATTTTCACTTAGTCTTCCCCGAATTAGCGGTGTCCACTTTATGGGTTTTCCCATAAAGGTGCAAGATGATTCTAGGTTTAAACCTATCCTACAAGTCAGTTGCTCTACCAGCTGAGCTAAAGTGGCATATATTGGTGACCCCTACGGGAATCGAACCCATGTCTCCGCCGTGAAAGGGCGATGTCTTAACCGCTTGACCAAGGGGCCGTATTGGTGAGCCATCGCAGACTCGAACTGCGGACAACTTGATTAAAAGTCAAGTGCTCTACCACCTGAGCTAATGGCCCATGTCACCAATATTTAATAATATAAAGCAGTCATTTTTTCAAGACTGCTTATATATATTACTACATTTTTTTTATTATGTCAATATTTTTGTAAAAATTTTATGAAAATTTCTTAAATTTATGCATTTAATTTTGCTAACAGTTCTTCTACATCTATTCCGTGTACCATACAAGCTTCTTCTAATGTCTCTGCTTGTGATGCTGGACAGCCTAAGCAGTGCATTCCTGCTTCTAATAATATGTCAGCTTTTTCTGGTGCTACTTCTAATAATTCACCTATTTGGGTTGTTTTTTCTATTTTCATTTTAATTCCTCCTAAAATTAACTTCAAAAATATTTTATCACATTTTTTTAAAAAAGTATAGACAAGTTTTTTATTTTATTATATTATGAAAAAAGTAAAGGCGGTGATGATTTATACAACATTTAATTCATTGTTTTTTTATTTCTTATATTATTAATCTTTTAATTTGTTTTTATTCAATTTACGTTTTGGTTGATTCTACATTTTTCCAAAGAATACAAGGTTCAAAATTGAATATTAAGAAAAATACTTTATAAGGAGGTGATTTATTGTTTGTATCTACAATAAAAAGACGACTCTTGTTTTTGAGTATTGTTTTTTGTATATCTAATATTTTAATGTTTTTATTTTTCTATAAAATATTTTATTCTAATTATATTTTAATTGATTTTGCAGTTCATCCTTTTAACATCTGTGAAAAATACCCTGATTTATGGGAATGTGTAAAAATTAGTTATATATTATCTTTTAATGGGACAGCTTTAATTATTTCTAATTTAATTTATTCTAGTATCTTTTCAAAGCAAAACTTAGATAAAAAAGAAAATAATTTTAAAAATGATATTGATAATTCGGAATTAAATTTATTAGCTGGTAAAGACGAAAATGGTAATTTAATATATATACCTCAAAAAGGACTTTATCAAAATGTTTTAATTACAGGAACTATTGGATCTGGAAAAACAAGCAGCGCAATGTATCCTTTTACTAGGCAATTAATTGAATATAAATCAGATAATAAAAAAGAAAAAATGGGATTGTTAATTTTAGATGTTAAAGGAAATTATTATAAACAAGTTAAAAAATATTGTGATTTATATGGTAGAGAAAAGGATTTAATGGTGTTGTCCTTAGATGGAAATATTAGATATAACCCATTAGATAAACCCCATTTAAAAGCACATATTTTAGCAAACAGATTAAAAACAATTTTAACTTTATTTTCTTCAAAAAACGGAGAGCAATATTGGTTAGATAAAGCTGAACATTGATGATGTATACAAGAAAGGAGTGATAAAAATGTACGAAAAATCAATACTTTTTCTAAAACAAATGAACCATAAGCCTACGAAAAAAGAGTGGAATATATTAGCTAAAAAACACACTCTTTTATCTACATATTCATTAAGAATACTAACTAATACCAATAATTTTTCTCAATTATGTTCTATTGTTAGAAAGCACAATAAAAATTAATTATTTATTATATTGTTAAATATTTTTCTTCTTATTTGATGATATACTCTCATAAAAGTTCCTCTAAAAAACTTTACTATTATTCTATCATTAATTTTTAACTCACTACATATTTCTTTTAAAATTATTTTTTCCATAATAATACCTCCAACAATGATTTAATTAAATTGTCTTTGGTATAAAATACATTTTATTACCTTTTTCGACATTTGTAAAGAAAAAGATTTCGACAAATCATAGTGTTTTCAAGCATTTGGAAAAATTCGACAAAATAAAAGTGGCTTTTACCAATGTTTTCCAGTTTTTAATATGTCTCTACTGGCGACACGTAGAAATTACAAAAATATTTGTGTACAATATGGTTATACTATATTTGGGAGTTAACTATGTTTGTATTTGTAATTAAAGAAATTAGAAAAAATAAAAATATAACTGTATATAGATTAAGTAAAATAACAGGAATTTCAAGAACTTATTTGTTAGAGCTTGAAAATAATAAAAAATTCAATCCTAGCTTAGCTACTATATATAAAATTGCTAATGCACTAGAAGTTAAAATAGATGATTTATTTTATACTGAATTAGATTTAGATGAATTAAAACAAGAACTAAATAATAGAGTAGAAAAATACGGATTAAGAGCAAAAGAAACATTGGAAATTTCACAGATTATAGATTTGTTAATTAATGTAAAAATGCAACAAAAAAGCTCTAAAAACGACGCACGAGAATCGATTTAGAGCTTTTTTATTTTTTAATTAATATACTTACATACCTTGATTTTCTAAGGTTTTCCAATATATTTCACTTCTGCATTACTTGGTTGTATTTTTGTATCTACACTTAATATAGTAGTACCTTTATGTGTTGGTATGTTAGGTAGTTCTATTGGTTGTAGTTCTTCTTCTGCTAAAACATAATATACATCAAACCCTTCTCCTATTTCTTCTTGTGCTTGTTCTACTGTTGTTATAGTTGTATCAAATGTATATGCAACTCTATTAGAGCCACTTGTTGTTATATAAGATTGTATTGCGTTTGGTATTGAAGCTAATACTGAATAATTGCCTGTGTGTCGTTTAAACTTGTTTGAAATAGCATAACCTATATAACCTATATATTTAGGTTTTTTGGTTATTGGCGTTAGAAACATTGAGTATGTTCCTGCTAAACCAGATTTACTATTTACTTTTGTTATAAATTCATTATAAATTTTTCTAACAACCTTACCATTCTCAAAATCTATATAATCTGCGTAATTTCCTATTTTTCTTAATGGTTCATCTAAGTATATGTTTGTTGTTGTACTAAATTCAATCTTGTATTTAGGTAAAGGCATACTCATTCTTATAAAATAACAATCTTCTGGTGTAGTAAATATCGCTGTTTTAGGTAGTACAGAAAAAGCTCCAAATCCAGATAATCTCTGTATAAATCCTTTGTTTTTATCGTAACAAGGTATTGTAACGAATGCAGTAGAAGTATTACCTTCACTAAAAGTTATTTCATATTCAGTGTTAGGTAAAACTGGTATATATTCATTAGTATATTTATAAGCATTTTGATATTCTACTTCATTGTTATTTGCATCAATATAATAACCTTCTTTAAATGTCAAATAACTTAAATCATTACTTGCTTTAACTGGTATTTTATATCCGTATGGTTTAAATGTCGGTATTGTTTCTTTTGTATAAGTTCCCTCTACCAACATTATTTTAAATCTAACTTTTGCAGGTAATGGGCTTCCATAGTTTGCGTCAACTGATATTCTGGTTTCCATATCTTCAGTTGGTGTGTAGTTACGCACTATAGTTTGTTTCGCATTTGAACTAAAATATAAATTTGGTATTCCACCAAACCCTGAAACTCCAAACAACACAGTTGTAAGTTCTGTCGAACCTTCTTCTCTATCGAAAGCAGTAATTTCACCCCATAATGTATAGTTTACACCTGCTTTCAATTTTACTGGTATATACGCATAATCATAAGTATGTTGTCTAACCATTTCAATATATTCACTTGTAATTATTGCTCCTGTTAAACTTCCAGGTGTTGACGATGTTTCTTCTACATTAAAATTGTTTGCTAGGTTTATTGTTTTTTCTCCAACACTTTCTATTTCAATAGGTGTTTCTGGTGTAGGCAAATAAGATACATATTCTGTTGCTGTTAAACCTTCTTCAAGTTGTACTTCATATTCAGTAAAGAATGTTTCTAAATTTTCAATAGCAACATTTCCATCTCTCTCAATATCAAATCTTACTAAGTAATCACTATCAATAGTAAATGTATAAGGGTTTGCTCTACCACTCCATACATTTCCTACTATTTCTTTATTTTTATTAAACCAAGCTACATACCTTAAATTAGCGCCTGTTTTATAGCTAATTGTATATGTACCTGCTTTTAAAGAAATAAAATCCGTAGTTGTTGCATACTTAACAGCACTATTAATGCTTCCATCTGCTACTGATAAACTACCTAAAACATTGTTAGTTGGTTTCAATAAGTTTTTACTTTCTTGTACACTCTCTCCATATAGCTTGTAATCTACTAAATCTGCACCTTTACATTTATTTAAGATTAATGGAAATAGTCCACTTATCGGCAACTTTTTCCATGCTTCATACCATATATTACCTGTTTGTACTTCTTCTATTTTATCTATTATTTTATCATTTAAAACACTTCTTAATTCATAGGCATTTTTTAAATCTATCATTTATATACCACCAACTTTACTGTTTCAGTTGTTGTATCTTCATAAGTAATTAATAATTCCTTTGTTTCTACATCTGCAATGTTTAGTTTTTTATTTAACTCTTGATTAAATACTTCTGTTCCTACTTTATCATTTAACTCAGTTTGTAATTCGGTAGTTAATAAAGTTTTAGTAATACTTCCAGCTTTTATATTAGCACTTATCTTGTTATCTGCACTTATAGTTAATTGAATTGTTGCAGTATCTACTCCTGCATAATCATCTATTAAGCCAGAAGCAGGTATTCTTATCTCTTGGTCACTTACTAATACTAAAACCAATTCTTTTGTTTCAGCGTCATAATGACCATTTTTTACTGTATTTTCTATTGGCAGGTCTACTGTAAATGTAGTGTTATCGTGTCTTGTAAATATAAAAGTACAAGTTTCTTGATTATATGATATATCTTTAAAGTCTTTTACTATTGCATTATCAGTATAATCTTTTGCTTCTTTTAGGTTTTGATTTAATGTTGGTTTTATATTCGTTTCAACAACTGCTGCAATGTCATCATAGTCTGTCTCTTTTAAAGTATAAGTATCTCCTTTGTCACCTTTATCGCCTTTTTCGCCAGTATCACCCTTGTCGCCCTTAGGTAGTATCAAATTTAATACTTGGTTAGGACTATCTCCGCCAATACTTGCAGAAGCCTCTTCGCCTTTCTCTACTGTTCCTATTGTTAATGTGTTACTAGGACCAATTTCACCAGTGTCTCCTTTATCTCCCTTATCACCTTTTGGTAAAACTAAATTCAATACTTGATTTGGGCTTTCACCCGTTATATTTGCTTCTGCATTATCGCCTTTTTCTACTGTACCAATAGTCAAAACATTACTAAATCCTCTCTCTCCTTGTGGACCAGTTTCACCTATATCTCCTTTGTCACCCTTATCACCTTTTGGCAATACTAAATTTAGAATTTGCTTAGGTGATTCTCCTGTTATAGTTGCACTAGCTTCTTCTCCTTTTTCAACTGTTCCTATGTTTAATACATTACTTGGACCTGTATCGCCAGTGTTTCCCTTATCGCCTTTTTCACCCTTTAAACCTCTGTCACCTTTATCGCCTTTCAAGAAATCTCTTTCTAAACTAGCACTTATATCTAATATTTCTTCATTTTCTAATATTATATCCATTAAATCTCATCTCCTTTAAACGTGTATTCTTCCGTTAAAGTTATCGTTCCTACAACTAGTGTTTTTACAATACCAGTTGCTGTTTTTATTTCTAAATCATAACCATATTGACCATAAGGTAATTCATTTGTATCATCAGGATAAATTGTTACATAGTAATATCCATTATCTTTAAGTTCAATTCCATTACCTATTCTTTTCTGAAATATTGCTGTATTAGAGGTTACATCCTTTTTTACTGTCATATATATCTTGTCTGCGGATGTTAAAGTTAATTCTTCTCCATTTTTATCAGTTAATTTAAACTTAAATACTTTTGTATCTCCTCTTGGAAATTCTAAATCCATAAATACCTCCTATTTTAAAAGTTCTTTTGTTGTATCTGTTCCAACATAACTATCATCATCTAGCTTTCTATCTCTTTGAAATTGTTTTACAACTTCTTTTGTTTTAGGTCCAAATTTTCTATCACGGTCTATTTTGTACCCTAGTTCATATAATCTATTTTGTAGCCATAAAACATGATCATTTTTCATTATAAATAGTTTTCTATAATATAATTGATGTTTATTTGATTTTTTCTCACAATCTGGTCCAAAATTACTATCTTCATCTAAACCACATTTATATACTTTGTTCATTACTGTTTGCCATGATTTTACTCGTTCGTTGTTTATGTATTTGCTTGTTTTCGAAACAGACTTTTTCTTTAATCCTAAGAACTCTATTAATCCTTCTGCTACTGCTCTTGCATAAGCATCTTGTCCTTTTTCAGAAGTTATTACTGGGTAATCATTTTTACCATCCATAAATCCACCTTCAATAAGGACTGCTGGAACTTTGTTTTGATTTATTACAGTAAAGTTTTCTTTCTTTATTCCTCTGCCTTTTAGACCTGTATATTCTACAAGTCTTTTATATATTGCTTTTGCTAATTCCATATCTTTTGCAGTACAGTTCTTGTCAACATATACTCCTACACCAGTTGCTGTGTTCCATTTTCCTGTGTAAGCATTATGATGTATTGAACATGCTGCATCTACTTTTGCATTAACATACATTACTCTTCTTGCAGTTAATTTCTCGTCAACATTTCCTTCGTCATTATCTGTATTAATTATTTCTACATCATAATCTTTTAATATCGCAACTACTTTATCCCTTACTTTATCGTTTAAAGTCCACTCTTTAATTCCATCTGGTGTTTGTTTGCCAGCTGTTTTAAGTCCATGACCTGCGTCTAATCCTATTTTCATAAGTTATTCCTCCTTTATTTTATTTGGTGTATAATCAAGTGCTTTCTTTAAGTTGTCAAATACATTTTGTATAAATTTTTCTATGTTCTCTTCTGTTATAAATATTAGTAATAGTCTTCCTAATTTTGTTTCTTCTAAAATAGCCCTTATCTCTTCTATAACAAATTGCATTTTCTCACTATTTTGACCTTTTTCAAACAAATCTTCTGCTTTCAATATCATATCTATTGCAAAGCCTTTTAAGCCTTTTTTCTTTATTTGCCATACAAGCCATCCAATAAAGATTATTGCCATTATAGCTACTACACTTATTTCAATAATTAATTTTATATCCATCTTAAATTCCTCCTATTTTAAACCTAAATTTACTGCAATATATCCTAGCAAAAGAGCTAGAACTGCATAGAAAAGATAATCAATTAATTTATCCCATTTCTTACCCTTAACTTGATTATCTTCTTGTACTTTTTCGTCTAGTTTCTTGTCTATTTTCTCTACCGATGTTTCCATCTTTTCCATTCTATAATTCATATTTTTTAGAATAGCATTTGTTTCTTTTAATTCTGCTATTTCATCATCATGTTTTTTGAATTTATCATCATGTTCATCTAATCTTTTTGTATTAGACTTTTCTCTTTCTTCTAAATGAGCTAGTTGAACTTCTAAATCCACAGTTCTTCTCCTTTCATAAAAAAATAACAACCTTAGTTGTTAGTCTGTTGTTTTTGTGTATTCTAATATAGTAGATAATTTACCAAAATTAGTTTTCCAAAAGTCCCCATATACTAATGTTAGCATGCTCCCTGTTATTGCATAAACTTGAAATGTATAGTGGTTTACAATATTAGAGCCATCACAATAAACTGTATTTAAAGGTTTATATGCACCAAAGCTTGTTTTTAATGTACCACCTATATTGGTTATTTCATTTAAATTAGGTATTGAAATAGAAGCATCTACACTGTTAGCATTTGCATCAATACTACTTATTTCAACTACTTTTCTATACAATAGTTTTCCGTCTATCCAAGTACCTATTACTTGTTCTTCTGTTGAATAATTTTGTTGTGCATTTACTTTTTCTACATCTAAAATTTCTTCATACACACCATTATCGTTTTTTACATATATTGCTTTTTCTGTATATGATTTATATTCTGTTTCATTTGAGCCTTCTTCTAATTGAACTTTTTGCACTGTACTACTATTAGCTGTACCATTTATAAATTGAACTACTACTGTATCTGTTGTTGCTGTAAATGTAATTGTTCCATCAGTTGTTGTAGACCTTCCGTATTCTAGCCAAGAGCCACCATTGTTGTAATCACTAGCTCTTATACTGACAAAACCATTATTATTTTTATAACTTAATGTATAAGTTTTTCCTACAACTAACTTACATAATAAATATATGCTTCCTGCACTAGTTAATTTATATGTATCATTAGTAAAATCATAACTTGCACTTGTATTGTGTTTGTTATTTGGATTTATTCTGTTTTTACTATATTGTATCCATACCTTCTCATTAGTAGTAGGCTGTGTTGGACTTACTACTACCTCATTTTCCATGAATACTTCATATTCGCCATCTTCTCTTTTGGTATATATCTTTTTATCCTCTATACCATATGGCTTATATCCTGTTGCTGTGTTTCCTTTTTCGATTTGTAGGTTTAACGGATAATTGTTATAAACAATGCCTGATGTTACATAAAACAATAATTTGATACGATTATAATTTGTGTCTTTACTATGTGTAAACGTGCAAGAACTGCCATTACTACTGTTAAGTCTAGCTAATGTTTTTACTGTTAATTCCCCTTCTGTTGTTTCTCCTTCTGCTTGAACATAAACTTGAACATTGGCAACATTGGCTGAAATTGTATACGTTTCTCCATCTTCTAAGTTATAGAAATAAACGTTTGATGAAGCATAATCCTCAGCCGTTCCATTTACAACAATATTATTATTAATCAACTTAAACGAAACTCCATATGACGACGGTACATCTGTAAACTCAGATAAATCCAGTAAGTTCTTTGATTTTTGAAACCATACTTTTTCATTATTTGTTGGTTGTGTTTGCTTAACAGCAATTTCTTCTACATTATTACTTCCTAAATTATTGTTTATATAGTCTATAACCTTCTTCATATACGGCCATATCTTTTCTACATCATACATCTCTATCAACTGTTCAAAGTTCTGTGGCAACTGCTTATCTCTTTTGTCTACTTTCTTTATTTTTGGTTCTTCTAACATATTTCCTCCATAGAAAAAGCACCTACATTTCTGTAAGTGCTTTTATGTTATTCTTTTTAATTTTTAAATGTATTACTTCTTTTAACGAAGTATATTATATTCGGTATAAACCAGGATCCAAATATTATAGTGTATAATACAATATATGTTATTATACTAGTATTTAAATATTCATGATAAGTAATAAAGGAACTAGTAAGTACTCTGTATGTATAGTCTGCTGATAAGAAAGCTATTAATAATATTTGTGTCAATTCTGTTGGTTTCTGCATATCATTTAATAATTTCATTGGTAAAACTATATATATAATAACCTCTAATATAAGTAAAACCCATACAGTCGTATCCCAAACCTCTACATTTTGGTAATTTGCTAAACTAATTATATTAACAATTGTAATTATCAATAAATAATACTTACTAAAAAAATTGTAATATTTCATACTCTTTTCTTCTGCATTGTTAATTACTATTTCTTCTTTCTTCTCTTGTTCTTCATGCTTTATAATGCTACCGCAATTTTTGCAAAACTTGTTATCAACATTAATTCCTTTGCCACAATTAGTGCAATACATATTAATCACCTCTTTTAGATTTTAACATGTTTCTTTTGCGAAATTTGTCGAAACTTGTATATTCTTCCTATTTATTGGCTTTTTTCTTCTTTTCAGCTATTTTTTTATTTATATATTCTTCTAATGTTGTTCCTTCTTTTCTTATCTTTTTATAATCCTCTTCTGTTGGAAGTGATATATCGTATTGATTTGCTTTACTGTACAATTGCATATACTTCTTTTTGGAAATTCCAGTTCTTAGCATATATTGAGCATCGCTTAATTGTGAACTACCATCTTTTCTTGGATTAGAACTTAATATGTCTCTTGTAAATATACCCCATTTTTGATTATCGCTCCATTCTTGCTTGTTTAAGTAATCCAATTTTTCTTGTTTCGTACTTAATTTTGCATCAATATATTGTAAATACTCTTTGTATGGTATGTTAGTTTGTTTATATGTTTCAGTTTGTTTTGCCGTTAAAGATTTAAAATTTCTGTTTTGGTATTCCCTTGCAATAGGTAAAGAATATTTACCAAAAACACCAGCTTGAACATAATCTTTTACACTTGCATTTTCTACTGGAAATTGTAACGTTTCTTCTCCCTTACTATCTATACCATAACTTCCACCATTGGCTACTGTACTAATTCCTTCTATTGATTTTTTTAATTGTCCTCCTCCAAAAGGTGGTAACAAATAGTAAAGTGGCTTTGAAATTTCCTTTTTCAAGGTATCTGTTGCCTTCTTTGAATCCATTTCTCCTGTTGCTAATCCTATGCTAGCTTTGGTTAAATTAGATATATTAGGAATTGCACCACTTACTGGAACTCTTCCTCCTCCAATCAATCCCCCTAAAAAAGGAACTTGCTCTCCTATATCAGTAGCTATATCTGCTACCTTATCATATGTTTTTTTATTATCATCAGTAATATTTTCATAAGCAGAAGCCACTAAATCTATTGGACTAAATGCAGCTTTTCTTCCCATAATTTTTTCGCTTACTATATTATATAACCATGCTCCTACAAACATTTTAAAAAATGCTAATGCAATAGCACCTAATCCTTTTTCAGCTAAATCTCTTGGTATATCTTTAAACATATATCTATATTGATTATTTACTTCTAATTGGAATTGTGTAAATATTTTTGTCACTGGGTTTTTTTCTTCAAAAATTGTGGGTAACGAACCTTTACTCCTAGAACCTATAACTTTTCTAGCAAATGAATCTGCATCATTTATTGCGTCATTTTCACTCATTCCTTTTTCTATATTTTCTAGATATTTACCTCTTACTATAATATTAGATGTAACTTCATCAATTGCATTAAACAAAAAGGTTGTTTTATCGCTGATTTTTTCTATTGATGTTTTATATAGTTTTTCTGCTTGTTCTACTCTATTGGTTAAAAAAGTAGATTTCTTAGAAAAGCCGTCGTTATTTGCATATGATTTTACAGTATCAATCATTGCTCTTGCCATATTCTTTGTGCTAATCTGTGAATATGCCTGAGTTATAGGAATAAAATTTGTAAGAGCACTTCCTATGTTTAATCCTACTGCATTAGCAGCAAATCTATTTTCTATCGCATTAACTGTGCTATATATCGGTCTACCAATCTTGTTTTCGATGCTTCTATCCGCTTCACTTTTTTTGTTTGCTAGTGCATTGGTATATCTTCTTAATTCAGTTACTAGATTTGGTACAGGATTATTTGCTTGTTCTAGTATATTATCTATTAAATCTTGTTTCTCATCTTCATACAAAGATTCATCATTTAGAATATTATCAATTCTTTCTTGTATTCCCTTTTCTGAATATTGATATCTTATTTCGTTTTCTAATCCTCTTAATCTTTGAATATTCTCTGTATGAAATATATTATCTGATGCTTGTGCTATATATGTATCAAATCCTTTTAAAGCATTATAATCAGTTTTATTAGTTTTTCTTTGTAAGGCACTTCTATTCCAAGTCTTTCCAGGTACAAACTGCTCTGTTATACCTGCAATATCTGTTGGTAATGGTCTTTTATCAATTTTAAATCCAATCTTTTCTAATATTTTTTCTGTTTTTGTTTCAGCAACATAATCTATAAAATGAGGGAAATATCCTTTTCTATATGGTTTTTCTTTATAACCATTTTGTTTTAAAACATTATTTTCTAAATCAAAAAGTTCGTCGTATATCTTTCTAAAAGTCTCAATAGCTTTATCTACTTTTTGTTCATCAATTTTTCCTTTTTTTATATTTTCTTTTACATTATCCAATATATCTTTTGCTTCTGTTGCGTCAAAAGAAGGATTATATTTTTGTTCTCCTAAAACTTGAACAGCCTCAGATTCATATTTATTAAGTTTAAATTCTTTTATTCTATCATTATAGCTATTAATAAACTTTTGTTTTTCTGCCTCTGATGAATGTATGGGTTCAAAATATGTAGCGTTCATTCTTTTAGCTTCTTCTTTATTAGGAATAATATCATACATATTCCTTTCCATAGTTTCTAATTGATATTTTAAACCACTCTTTTTATCTTTCCAGGTAGCTATATTAGTTATATTTTCTTTTGCGATTTCTCTGTTTTTTTGAATTACATCGTGTCTTGTTAATTGTTTTGAATTATCTGTTACATTTTTTATTTGATTAGAATCAAAAGCAACTATTTCTTTTGTACCATTATCATGCTCAACTATAACTCCATCATGTCCTTTCTCTTTCACATGACTTGTAAATTGCCTTACTTGATTATAATTTATTCTAATAATTCCGTTCGGTTCATAATGAAAGTTTTCTTCAACAATATCTAAATAATCAGCCATTTCTTTTATAGTTTTAAATTTATTAACAATAAAAGGATTAGTAATATTTAAATATACTTTTTTTAAGTTCTTACCATAGTGAGTATGATCTTTATCTGAAAAATAAAATCCTCTTCCCCATATGCCTTCATCATTTGCAGAACCAATTTTATTTGCATCAAATTCTTCAAAATCTGCATTTGTTCTATGGTAAAGTTCTAATAATCTTCCATCATCGTCTCTTATTTTGCTATCCTTAAAATACTCTTGTTGTTCTTTGGTTAAAGACCCACCTTGATTATCCTGTGCATAATTTTTAATGTTTTGCATAGAATTATCTTCATTGGGTATTACTTCTTTTAATCTGTTTTCAAAATTTTCAATAGCATAATCTATTGTCATATTTGTTTCTTGTGATAATACATTTCTATAATCTAATTGTTCTCCTGATTTTAATTCAGCAAATCTGTCGCAAAGTATATCTTTTGCAATGGCATAATCACTAGGAATCTCTCCTTCTTGACCTTCCCAAAAACTGTTCTTTTGTTCTTGAAAGTTCGCATCATGTATAATACTCTCAATTGTAGGTACTATAATATCTTCCTTTAATTCTTTATTATGTGCAATATTGCTTTCTAATGTTTCATGTAATGCCACTCTTTTTAGTCCAAACTCATTTGCTTCGTTAGAATTAATATATATGTTGTTTGGATTTGTTAATGATGCTCCACCATTATATTGAGAATTATCTCCATCAAAAAAGACAATATCTTTATTATATTGCCTTTTAATATCATTTCTTAATTGTTTTTGTTCATCGGTAATATTACTTTCTTCTGTTGCTTTGATGTTTGTTTCCCATTGTTCATACTCTGTTCTTGTGTACTTTTTATTTTGTTGAGATTTTTGTTCCTGCTGTATGTTGGTATCATATTGTCCAAGTATTCCTTGATTGCTTCGTATTCTTTGCCCTTCTCCATAAATATCACTCTCACTTTCATTGTTATTATACAATGTTTCTTTATTATTTTCAACTATATTATTTGGTTGTGGTAGTTGATTCGTTTGGTTTTGTTGCTGTAATTTTTGTGTATTTTGCAAGTAAGCATTTTTACTATATCCACCACCGATTGCATTTAATACAACAGTACTTAATGTGGTAATTAGAGCTGTATCGCTCCAATCTTTAAAAGAATAATTTGCATCAGGGTCAACTGTTCCTTTGTCTATTGCTGTACTTAATACATCTGAGATAGTTTCTTCTATTACTTCTCCTGGTATATCTACTCCTTTTTTTATTAAGAAATTAGCTACCTTATTTTTTACTTTCCTATCAATTCCTTTTTCTATAATATCATCGAAAGCACCTTTTCCAAAAATGTTAACACCACCAGTTAACATTTCTGTTCCTACTTCTATCATAGCTTTGGTATCGCCTATTTTTACCGCTTCATCTAGTGTAGCACCTTTGTTTAACGCTTCTTGTGTTGATTGTCCCTTTGCACTCAATCCCATTGTTGCTAATGATATAGTGGGATTTTTAGTTATAGCAGAGGCTACTATTGCAGGTGCCATGTTTCCTACTACTTGGCCTGTACTTCCTAAAAACTTTGTTACACCTCCATAGTTTTCTCTTTCTTCCGCTATACTTTGATTCATCTTTTTTATTGGTTCTGATATGTTTTCGTTTACTTGTAAAACATCGTCTCCTGCATTTTTATTTATACTTCCATATTGTTGTATTGCAGAATTTACAAATTTTCCAACTGGATTAGCATTTTTTGCACCAGATACAGCATTCATAACTACTTCTGTTCCTTTTTCTAATGCAGACTTATCTTTATTCATAATAATCGGTAATATATTTTTTACATTATCCATAACTCCGTCTTTCATAGAATTTATATTGCTACCAGGAGTTATTAAGTTAAATAATGATTTTGTTAGGTCTTTGGATGTTTCTTTAATATCCTTTTCACTACCTTTTTTTAGTTGGTTAGCTGTGTCTGTCAATAATCCTTGTGCAATCCCAGCAGTACCAGAAACGACTCCTGTTCCTAAACTTTTTATAATATGTCCAATACCAGAGCCTACTGAATGCTGTCCATTCATATTTGTTGTTGGAAGTTTTACTTTATTCTGTTTTTGTTGCTTGTATTTCTCCCATGAACTCACTTCAACACTATTAGAAGATGTTACATTATTTTGTTTTTTCTTTTTATATTCCTGCCATGAAGACATTTAAACACCTCCTATAATCCAAAATAATCAAATAAATATTCCGCTTCTTCATCAGTTATACGCCCCCATTGAGTATCATAATATATTTTTTGTCTAGCATTTTCTCTTAATTCTTGGTCTGATGTATCTTTTATATTTGCTTCTTTGAAGCCTACAAGTATCGCATTACCATTATCGCTTAATGAACTTTTCTTTTTATTCTCTTCTTTTTTGCTTCCTCCCGAACTACTTGTAGCCTTTCTTTTAGCTAATGCAAACTCTTTCTCCCAGTTACTTTGTGCTAATTTATCTTGTTCTTTTTGATAATCAAATTGTGATTGATTAAATTGTTGATTCCATAACATTTCTTTTAATGCTTGCTCGTATTCTTTTTCCCAATTACTTTGTGATAAAGCATCTTGTTCTTTTTGGTAATTGAATTGCTCGTTAAATCTATTGTCTGATACAACATCTCTATCCTTTTGATAATCAAATTGACTTTGATTAAATGCTTGTTCCCATTGTGCTTGTTGTTGTGCTTGTGCAAATTCTTTTTCCCAATTGCTTTGGTTTAGTGCATCTTGTTGTTTTTGATAATCAAATTGGTCTGCTTGGAATTTTAAATTATACATGTTAGCTAAATCGTTTATTCTTTGCTTGTATAAATCAAGTTTTGCTTGTGCTGTTTGTAAATCTCCGTTTTGTCTTGCTCTTGCTATTTCTGCATCAAAATCAGCCTTTATAGTATTAGCATTATTCATAGCTTCTGTTCTTGCACTTTGATATGTATTATAATAATTGGCTCTTGTAGTTTCTGCTAAACCACTTTTCGCTAATCCTTGCTCTGCTAAATTTTCTGCATTTACTCCATACGGATTAACTTGTTTTTGATAATCCGTATATAAAGCCTTGTTTGTTTTGTCCGCTTCTTGTTGTGCTTTTAATTTGTTTCTTTCTATTTCATTTATTGTCTGTTGTGTGCTAGCATTTATTATGTTTTCTTGTTGTTTCATTTGGTCTTCATATAATCGATTGGTTTGATTTTGTAAATTATCAATATCATCATAACCTGTGGCCATTAAATACACCTCTTTCTTCCATTATTTCCTATCCACATTACTGCTTTTTTCACAGTTCCGTTTACACCTAAATATACTTTTGCTCTTTTATGAACTCCATTTACACCTATATGTGCAGTTTTTTGATTTCCTGTTAAACTTAATGTTTTATCTGTCCAGTGATTATAAATTATTGAATTACATATAGTATCTATAACATATCTTAATGTTATAGAATTATTTGTTCCTAATTTCCTATATAATTCATCCCATTCTGTATCACTAAATGTAATTGTGTAATCGTCTCCTATTCCATTTCTAGTAGCTATTGTTGTTGTTGGATTTAACGTTTCTATTCTTAGATTGTTTGTAGAACTACTTGGATTTGATTTTGTTATTCTTGCTGTATCCCCAAATTTTATGTTGGGAGCAGAACTTATTTTTCCTATATCATATGTTGCTACTGTTAATGTTGCCGTTCCAGTTTCTCCACTTGCTTGTCCTACTTTATACACTTCTATTACATAAGTTGTATTTGGAGATAATCCTCCAAATGTTGCACTGTCTTGATAATTCCCATAATTACCATTAGATGTTTTTATTCTATATTTTGTGCTTGATACTGCTACATTACATCCAGAAGTTACTGTTATAGAATTTATAGACTTGCTTGATAATGATATTGTTGGAACTGTTTTTGCATATGTTGTTACACTTAATGCACTTGAATCTGTTGTTAATTGACTATCTTTTCTTCTTACTCTTGTTTTGATATTATATGTAGTATTTGCTGCTAGGCCTGATATAGTATAACTTCCACTTGTACCATCCGTTACATCTAAGCCTGTCCAATAAGAGCCGTTATCTTTTGAATACCATATATAATCTATTGTGTTGTCACTTGACCAGTTCATTGTTATACTAGAACTTGTTTTGCTTTTTAAACTTTGATTTGAAGTTGCATATCTTGGAATATCATCAAGCACCATTGTTCCGCTAGCTGTAATACTTTCGTGATATTCTGTTCTGATTGTTGCTTTCATACTAAAAGTTGTACTAGCACTAACTGTTTTCTTTCCGTCTGAATTATGTTCTACTGTATAAGTAGTAGTTCCTAAATATATACTCTCGTTTCCATCGGTATCTAAGGAAGAAACAGAAAATTCTTTTTTAATTCCATTTACAGTACAAGAGTGTGTTCTCTTACCTATTTCTAATCCATATTCTTTTTTGCAGTCCAAATAATGCTTAGCAGTAATTGTTGATGAATTTGATAATATATCTATGCTTGAAGTCCATTCTGTACGTATTGTATATCCTTTCCATGTTCCAGAATATGATCCACTCGCCATAACTATTTCCTCCTATTAGTTAAAATATTGTAAATATATCTCTCCATTTGCTAAACTTGAAGGAACACTTGTGCCACTACTAATTTTTGTAGTTGTTCCCAATATATTTTTGATATTGTTTATATTACTTGTGTTTGTGTTTACATTACCTTTTATAACAGTTATATCGTTTGTATTTTTATTTACGTTATTTGTTATATTGCTTATATTAGTTACCGCTTCACTTACAATCCCATTTACAGTATTTAATGCATTTTCAAGACTTACATCCTTGTTTTGCAAGCTAACTAATAAAGTATCTAATTGTGGTAACAATATTCCATTTAAATATTCTTTAATTAAATTAGGTGCTTTATCAAATTCTTGTTTTAATTCTTCTGCTCCCAATGCTGGTTGATTTGGTAAACTTTGGTGTGTATTTAAATTTTCATTTAATGTTGGTAAAGACATTTTCTATTTCCTCCTATCTCTTTGCGTAACCACCAATAAAAGCCTCTAAGATTGCACTATACAATCCAAAAGGCTTATCTAATTCGTCACTATAAAATTTTAATGATATATTTAAAAATTTCTTTTCTTTTATCTTATATACAATATAGCTATCTGTTTTTGTTGTGTATGCAAAGTTGCTATAATCTATATTTGTATAGTCAAATCCCGTTGATGATTTACTTGTTATAAACTTTTCTTCTGTTTTATCTGTTCTTTCTGATATCTTAATCTTTCCATTTGGAATAGTCTTAATTCTAGCTAATCCACCTCTTTTGTTTGTGGTTTTTAGCATATTAGAATATCCAAAGGCATCCATTGGTGTGGTCCAGTATGAATTAATTGCTTCTCCATTATCATTAGTTCCACCAAGCAAATATATCGTTCCATTTACTGAACCTATATATAATTCTCCATTATATTCTTTTAGTATGTTTGGATTACTCTTTCCTATATCCCATAAGTACCACTCATATTCTAGTCCATTAATTCCTTGAAATTTTTGTCTAGAATCCGCTAAAAATATGTATTTATCAACTAGAACTAATAAATATCCTTTCCATTCATACATTTTAGCTTTATTAAGATTATTTGCATTAACTAATTTGTTGTCTACTAATGTACTTCTGTGTGATAATAATTGTTCTTCTAATATATCCCCTGTTATTCCTTCTAGGCCATATTTACTTAAAAATACTTTATCATCATTAAAGTTAATAGCACTAGCGTAACAACCAACAGATACGTTACCTTGCTTGCTTGTATATATTCTTCCATATTCTTGGCTAGTAGATGGTACATGATAAAAGACTGTTGCATTTTCTTGATTAGGCTCTTTAAATACCCATAAGATATTATTACCTACTGCAATATCCTTTATTGCTGCTTCTGATGTTCCATCTTGATAATAGCTTAGGTCTGATATGTATGCTGGATTATTCAATTCACTGTGGAATAAAGTATTCTTATATGATAAATTTCCTGTAAAGAACACCCTATTATCAAATACTTGTGATATCTTACACTTTGGT
Source organism: Clostridia bacterium (assembly GCA_045537285.1). Taxonomy (GTDB): domain Bacteria; phylum Bacillota; class Clostridia; order TANB77; family CAG-508; genus HGM13634. Next base: position 29,291 of record JAZSPC010000046.1, on the reverse strand, counting down.
ATTCTATCAACATATCCCGCTACTGTTTTACTAAATACTATTTTCACATTATCTGTTCCTAATGCTGATTTGGCAGGTGCTGCATTAAACGTTACTCTTCCTAATGATTTTGTAACTGTATAATCCGTTGTTATTACATTATTTATATATACTTCATCTATTGAGTCTATTTCTGTTGCATCTAAATAATAATCTTTGCTTGTTCCATCTGCTACAAAAGTATTTATTCTTTTTACTTGAAGCAAATTAACATCTTGGTACATTGTTCCACCACCGCTAGGACTTCTTCCTATTGTGGTAGTTGGTATAAATGCTACGTCTGATACGTTCTTTAATGTTCCGTCATATACTAGGTAGTTTAAACCATCATTTATATATAATTTATCTTCAAAAATAAAAAAGCATGATTCTTCATCGTTCATACTTTCAAATAATACTTTTGGACCTTCTGGAACACTTGGAAAGTTATCCCATAAATATAGCTTGGTTCCTGAATGCACTAACATAGTTGTTGTGTTATATATGTACATTCCGTTAATCTTTTCACCAAATTGTCCTAATTCTTTATATCCTGGTCTTGTTCTTATACAGTTACCTTCATTCTCATAATCTATATAAACATTTAATGCGTCTGGGCTTCTATTTAAATCAACTAAACTTTCTTCATTCTTAAAATCTACTCCTGCTAGGTTTGAATATTGCCTTTTAACTGGTGTAGCCATAATAAACCTCCTATAATATTCCTCCATCTACTCTTGCAGAAGGTAATATTGTTCTTGTATCTAATCCTTGTACTCTACTTTGATATTCATTATAAAAAGCTGTATAGTTTGCACTAGGGTCAACTTTAAGAATATCATTTGCTACTAGATATGGTAACAGCGCTTGTACATCTTTATCTATCTCTAAATAAAAATTATCGTTTGTTTGTAATGTTATCTCTGTTGGATAAGCATAATATTCTAATATATATGTTCCTTTATTGTTTCGTATATATATCTTTTTACCTATAATGTCATATTCTGGGGATATCTTTCTATTGTTAGAATCTAAACCTACTACTCTTACCAACTGTCTTAAATCCATTGGTAATGTACTCTCTGTTGTTCCATCATCAGTATTGTTAATAGTAATAGTTTTTGTTTTTATAATTGGTTTCTTCTCTGATAAAAATTGATAGTTTGGAGAATATACTAGATTTAGTCTCGCTCTTATGTCCTCATCATCTGTTAAATATTGATTATTAGGGCTAAATTCTTCTATTAGCCCTAGCATTATTTTTTTATTATCTCCTAAGGTCATATTATTCTACCTCCGTTTTTTTCTTTCTTTTTGTTGTTTTCTTTGGAGTTGGCTCTACTACTTCTTCTTTCTTTGTGTCATTTCTTACAACTCTTTTAGCACCAAATATTTCAACTTCTCTTCTTTTCAAGTTCTTCATCAAACTCATTTTACTTTCTCCTTTCCACTCATTCAGGAGTTGCACCTGATTATTACTCTTATAAGTGATAAAAAGAGGAGAATAAATCTCCTCTATAATTAAGCTTCTGTTGCTTCTAATACAACAACTTCTGCTGGTTTGATTACTTTTGCATCATATACGTGTAAAGAACTATATAATCCTTCAAAAGCATTTTCAGCATCAGCTATGAATCTTGATTTAACTATTTGGTCTGCATATACTATTGCATTATATGAACCTGCTAAGCATAAATGTTTTCCACCTTCATTTACTTTAACGTTGTTAGAAACGAATAATTTCATTCCTAAATAATCAGCCCATTCAAGACCTCCTTCAAATCCTTTCATTCCTTCGTTGATACCAAATTTGATACCTGCTAATTCTAATTTTTCTTTAACCATTGGGTCTATTACTAAGAAAGCTTGTCCATGTGGTACATTAGCTTCATCTAATTTTCTTCTTACTTTTGCAAGTAATTGAAGAGCATTATCTTCTGATATACCTGTTCCATCTACTCTATTTGTAATAGCTTCATCTTCTGCTAGCGCTAATACATATTTATCAGCTTCATCTTTAAGTTTGTATCCACTTCTTTCTACTTGTGTCCCTTTTATATCAATAGAACTTCTGAAAGCATCTATATCATCAATTTTGAACGCAACATATTTTGTTTGTTCTATTTTCATTGTGATACCTTGATCTTCTAATTCTTCATAGTTTATTGTACCTTTGTAATCTTGTACAGTTGGGTCAGCTAAACCTACGAATGTTACTTGGTCACCTTTCTTTGTGATTTGCGAACCTGTGTTTAATGTACAGATTCTTTTTGCTATTAAATTATTTTCTAATTCTTTTAATACTTTTGTTGATATTAATTTATCAATACTTACTGTTACAGCCATTTTAAATTCCTCCTAAAATTAATTTAATCCCGCTATTTTTCTAAATGCAGGATTGTTCCAATATTTCAACATTTCTTCGGGTTTCATATTATTAATTCTCTCGGCTGAGAATGTTTCTCCCGAAGTGTTGTTTTCACTTTTTGCGCTTCCAGCTGATGCAGGTTTTTCAACAGTTTTTGGATTTAATTTAGAATACATTTCATATATTTTAGATACTGGTGTATCTATATTGAATTGGCTTCTAAATGAAGAAAAATCCTTATCTTCAAGGATTTTCATATCGTAACCTTTACTTTTTAGACTTTCTTCGTCTTTCATAATCATAAGTTTTGTGCAAACTTCTTTAAAAATCGTATTATCTCTAACACTTCTTTCATTTTTTGGAATAGATGCAATTCTACTTGCTTCTTCTTCCATTTCTTTTTTACCTAGACCTATGATTTGTTCTGCATCTGCTTTTGCTAAAATCATCTCTTCCCTTTCGTTATAAGACGATTTACTTATTATTTCTGGTATTTGTATACCTTGTTCTTTATAGAACTCTTTTGACTTTGTAATTACATCGTCAATATCTTTTGCTCCTAGTGCTGCTTTCATTATCGTTTCTAGCTCTTCATATTTAGCTTTTGATTTAGCTTCTTCTCGCTCTCTATTGATTCTGTCTCTAATTAATCTTGCTTCCATTTTTTCTTCAACAATCTTATTAGCTCTTTCCTCAATTTGTTTTTCAATATCTTCTGCACTAGGTTGTACTACTTCTTTGGTAGTCTCTTGAACTTCCTCTACTTCATTGCTAGCATCTGTTTCGATTTGTTCTTCTTGTGATGTTTCAGGTACATCATCATTTACAACTAATTCGTTGTCTTCTTCGTTTAACATATAAACCTCCCGTTTTTAGTCCGTCGACTGTTAATTCCTTGATAGCCTTTTATTGTCTTACACATGTTTTGGACATATAAAAAAGAGCCTTTTAAAGCTCTTAACATTAATAACTATTCTTTTTCTTCAAGTTCTGCTGCATCTATAATCTTTTGTTCTCCACAACTCTTGCATTCATAATAAATCTTTTCTTGTTCTACTTTATTTACTCGCATTTCTATTAACTGACATTTAGGGCAATTCATTTACATCACTCCTATCTGTGATAATACTTGTTCTTGTTCAGCATTTGCTTGATTTTCTATATCAGCTATTGCCATATCTACATCTTCTTGTTGTTTCATTTGTTGTTCTAATGCAGATTGCATTTTTTGTGCTTGTATTTGCATTTGGTCTATCTTAGCTTGTCTTTCTTGTCTTTTCTTTAATGTATTTTGTAGTTTATGTTTTGGCATTACACTGTTTTCTGGAAGTGCTTCCACATATTCTTCAAATGTTATAAATTGTTGCAACATTAAATTCTCTAAACTTTGTTCTAACGCATATTCGTCATACGCTGAATGTCTAGTAATCTCTATTTTTATGTTTAACTTCATGTTTTGCAATTCTTCATGTGACATTGTTGCTGGAACTTCAACTACTTCTCCTGTCTTTACATCTTCTTCTTCTCTTGTAACTACAATTCCATGTGTTGAATATGTTTGTAACATATCGAACCATATTCTTGCTAAATCTTCTATAAATGTTTTAAATTTTTCTATTTGGTCGTTTAATGGCTCTCTTCCTGCTTGTTGTACTGCTAGTATTGCCTTTCCTGATGCTTGTGTAGGGTCTACATTACCATTTAAGTTATCTCCTGCTCCTGCCAATTCTCGTGTGTTATTCATTAGTTCTTGTTGTAAATTTAGTGCATCATTTGACATTGCAGCTGGTTTTAAATAACTTACTACTTTATTTACATCTTCTGCTGCCATATCTTCTAATTTAATAGTAGCTCCTACTTTATCCAAACTATTTGGATTAGTTATATATTTCATATTTACTACTAATTTAGGGAAAGCACTCATTTGAACAGCTATTGCTCTTCTTGTAGCATTTTTATTTATTTCTATTTGGTTCGGTCTTATGTACTTAACCTCTCCTTCTCCTCTTGCATATCCCTTTACATCTTCCCATACCATATGAGCTACTGGATATAATTTTAATTGTGTGTCCGCTTCTTCTTTAACAACTGCATTCTTTGTACTTTTCTTTATCCATATTGTTCCGTCTTTTTTGTAGTATTTTAAAAGAACTAAGCACATTGGAGATATTTCTTCTATTCTTTTATCTCTTCCAGATTGTTCTTCATAATCAGAATCAGATGTTATTTTACTTATTTCTTCTTCTGAAATACCATTTCTTCTTGCTTCTTCTTTTACACTGTCTACTGTTCTTCTATAACTTATTAATATGTATGGTTGTGATTGTATGTCACTATCGTTTTCATTTCCATAGTAAATATTTGTCTTGTCTATTACTTCTGTTTTAATTTGTTCATTTTCTTCATATACGTGTACAATACCTTCTGAGTTAATACAGGCATCTTTTAATACTTCTCTAACCTTAGTATTTACTTGTTCTATTTCCCACATCTTATTACTATATCTGTTTAATACCTTACAAGTGTCTTCTATTTTTTGCTCTTCTGAATATATTTCATAAGCATTAGGAGTAAACACTATTTGATAAGAATGACTATTTAATACCCCTACTTTGAACTTTACTATTGGTTTTATTACGTTTTGTGTAATAGGTTGTATGCTTCCTAATCTCGCACCATTCCATTGATTGCCATGATAGAAATTATAATTATCTTCTGTGTCTTGGTACAATCTCATCATTGTATTATAGTTCTTACCTTTTTCGTATAATTTCCATTCTTCTGTTAATACGTTATCTAATTCTTCTTCGTTCATCTATTTAATTTCCTCCTGTCCTTTTGAGCTTCCATCATATCCATTCAGATTATTTATAGATTGTATAAATCGGTTTAGATTTTCTTCGTCTTCTTTTTCCTTTTCTTTTTCTTTCTTTATTGTTTTAATAGATTTTAGCTTAGGAAACTCGTTATATCTTCCTAATTTAAAACCAAAATAAAACCCTATACTTAAAGCAAGGGCTACTAAAATCGAATATAATACTTCCATATTCTTTCTCCTTTTAAATTACTTCTATTGTACTTCCAAAATCTTCTTTGATATCTTCTTGTATGCCAAAGTCACTGTACATCTTATCTATTTTTTCTTTTCGCTCTGATTTTGCTTTCATATCTTGCTGTGTTCTTATGTCATATGCTATTGCTAATGCCATAATTAAGTCATCGTGATATCCTACTTGTGCTTCTGGCCTTCCTTTTTCATTCTTTATAAATGTTAAACCTTCTTTTAATGTATCTGTATCTACTATAAGCTCTATGTTTTCTTTAAATATTGTCTGCAACTGTCCTAATATTCTTGGTCTACTTATTGATGTAGTTTTAAATCCATAAGATTTGTTATGCTTTCCTGTGTATGTATCTTCTTTTTCTCTTATGTATAATTTAGGATATTCTAGTCTTTCTAGTTCTTGTATTGGATAAGTAGAATAGTTAGATTCAATACCAATTAATGCTTTGTTGTAATACATTCCCAAACAATACATTTGTCTTGTATAGCTTATTTCGTCAAATTCTTGTTTTAATACTGCTACTTGTTTTCCTGTTGTGTTGTCTAAAACATGTCCTGTAAAGTTATCTGAGCCTTCCCCAGCAGTATCTCCTGATAATACGTATGGATATCTTTTTTTTACTTTTTCATATATCTTAATAGGTCCTTCTTTATCTTCTATCCATTTAATATTTTTTATTGATATTCCATTATAGTCATATTCAAAATATCCCTGCATTTCAGGTTTAACTTCTTTTACTTCTTGTATTCTTTCTATTATATTTTGCTTACCAAAATAGCATTTACCTGTACTGATAAATGCTTCTTCTGGATTTATTGGATATTCTTGTTTAAATTGTTCTTCATCTCCACCACAGTTATTAGCTATACACCATCTTCTCCAAGTTAATTGTTCTAGTGTTATACCATATAATCTTTGTAGTTCTTTTTCTTCTTTTGTTAAATCAAAGCCAGTATATGGCATTTGATACTCACTAAGTTCGTTCCATCCTATAAATAAAGGTATGAAATCATTTGCTCCTGCAACTGCATTGTCCCATAATTCCTTATAGTATTCAAATCCGTTTGCCGTAGATTCTATTATAATCATTGTATTAGGATTATTAGGTACTGCTTGTAATAGTCCTAATAGTGTTTGTTTTTTATCTCCTTGCCAGAAAGCTAACTCTGATATATGTAAGTTATTTATTGTATCAGACCTACCAACTCCTTCTCCTCCTGCTGTCATACACTTTATTTTACTATTTAATCCTGTGCCATCTTTGTTATTAAATACTAGTTCCTTTGCATTACTTGCTTTCTTTTCTGGTTTAATTGCATCAGGCAACTCATTATACATTAGCTTACTCATATTAAATAAGTTTGTTGTTGAATCTTCTTTATGTGCTACTATTGCTGTATTTACATTTGGCTTAGTAACGGTTTCTTTAAAGAATATTCCTTCTGTTGCTGTACTAAATCCCATTTGTCTTGCTTTTAATATTATTATTCTTACTGGTTTGTTCTGTTTCTTTAACTCTTTTATAGTATTGTAATATTTTAGTTGAGGTTCATTTAATCTTAAAGATATAATCTTGCTATTCTTATCTCTAATCTTTACATATTCTTCTATGTATTTTTTAGTATTAATACTCTTCTGCATCTTCTACCTTTTTAATGTATTCTTCATATGTTACCCCAACATTAATATTTTCTTGTTTGTCTTTCCAACCATAATTATTTTTTAGATTAAATATTATTCCTGTGCAACTACTATCTTTTATAAGTCTTTTTTCAAGATATTCTTCCACTTTTAGCTTTGCTTTTTTTATTGTGTCAAAAAACTCTTCTTTATTACTGTAATTTATTAGGTCTTGTCTGCTCATATCCAAAGCTAAACCTAAACCTGTTACAGTATATGGTTCTCCATCATAATCACATTGTTTAAAATACTTGTCTATCTTTTCCTGTATTTCTTCTTTTGTTTTGTACTTTGGTGGTCTGCCACCTGCGTGTTTCTTCTCGCTCATATTGTTCATCTCCCTACTTTTAAGTGTTTTGTTCCACTATTTTAACGTACACCTCTTATTTATCATATACGAACATCTAACCTTGCCCTTTTCTAGATCTAATACTTCTAAATGAGTGCATAACTTACCACTTACTACACAAGAAGGAAACTGTCTTTGCATTTGTTTGATAAACTCTTGCTCTTGTCTGTTATAATACATTTCTTCTTCCTCCTCTATCATCTTTAGTGTGTTCTTGCAATCCATTAGCGCACATTCTTTGCATTTTAGATTATTCATAGGACATATTTTGTTAGATTCTATACATTTCATATCTTATCCCTAAGCACAATGATAGCTTCCGTCTATACGTTGTACTATTCCTTTGTTACATTCTTTTTCTATTGGACATCCTTTGCATATTGTTTCTCTTGCTTCTTCCATAGGTTCGTCCTCCTATAATTTATATTGACTTATATGTTTTTTGTGCTATAATAATCAATATATCCCCGTAGTTTAAATGGATAGAACAACTCTCTAACTAAGAGTTAGATGTGGGTTCGAATCCCATCGGGGGTATTTTTTTTATATTATTTGGTAGGTCGGCACCCCTACATCTCTTGTAAGACCAATCTGTCCTCCGAAGAGTTCCAGCCTTTGGCGTGATAGCTGCCTTTCTATCCTCAAATAATGTAAGGTTAGGATTTGCACCTAACATGTTAGCTTTTATCAACCCAGACGTTTCTTATGTTCTTCTAATGGTATCTAACTTATGCCCCTCAAAGTGTCTACCTATTCCACCACTTACATAAAATAAAAAGAGCTTATCTTATTTGATAAACTCTTTCAAAATCATTTTTCTAATTCACATTTCCCGTTTTCTTTGTAGTAATTACAGTTTTGAGCATGTATACAATCAATTAATCCTTTTACTTTTGATTCCTCTGCAAGTGTACTACTATCAATATAATCTCTATTAACTGTAACATTCTTTTTTAGTTTACTACAATATCCATACATATCAATTCCTCCTGTCTTATCATTATTAGCATATTTTCCTATATTCAATAATACATTATCTCTTATTTGTTCGTCAATATGTATTTTATATTCTTTTACATTATATATTATAATGCTAAACCAACATAAACTACAATAAACTCTCTAAAATTTTTTCTACTTTTTTTAATGCTCTTCCGTGCATTTTCCATACACCCATTGTAGTTATATCTTTATCTACTGCTATTTGTTCCCATTTCTTGTATAATATGTACCTCTTATATAGTAAATCGTAACAATCTGTATCATCTACTTGTTCTATTACTTTTCGTATTTCTTCTTTCTTGATAAGTAGCTCGTCCACCCATTCGTCCATTTCTCTTTGTAAATCGGCTATCTTTGCTGCACCATCTCCAACTTTATCTCCTGTACCTGATGATTGAACTCTCTCTTGTGCATTGCTAGGAGTTGTTTTAGTAGCTAATGTTAATAATTGTGTTATCTCTTCCACATAATTATCTATTCTTTTATCAATTCTACGAGCTTGTGATAAAAACTGTTTAGCTGTCATTAGTCTCCTCCTTATTAATTATTATTTATTTGTCTGTCTAGTTGTTTAATTGCTCTTATACATTCATTTATTCTTACATCTCTTAAATCTCTTGTTAAATTATGAGCAGGATATTCTAATTCTTCTATGCTCTGTATATCAATATTGGGGTTTTCTTCTATTAAAATAAAATCATTATCTTTATCTGCAAAAAAACTATAATCAGGTATCTCTTCATATCCAAATTCATTTGTTTTATATAAGTCTAATTCTTCTAAACTATCTTTCTTGTATATGTATTCTCCGTAATTATCTTTAAATCTGTATCCGTTCTTTTATTTCTCTTTCTGCAATAGCTTTTATTAATTCATAACCTTTATATGTTTTCATTCCATTCCCTCCTCTGCCGTAGATATTCCGTATAACACCATACCTACTGGTATTCCTATTATTATTCCTAATATAAATTTAATCATTTGTTATCACTCCTTATTTTTATCTAAATAATCTTCAATAATTTTTACTATGCTTTCCCTAAATTTATCGTAGTCTAATAAATATTTAAGTGCTTCATCTTTTTTTATTCTAATTATTGCTTCATAAAATTCAGGACTATATTTATTTTTCTTTGTTTTAATTTCTACTTCATTTTTATTAAAAATAAATCTATAATCTAAATATCTTACTTCAAAGCACCAACTTATTTCTTCTAGTAATTTTTCTGTATAATAATTATCAATTATCCTATCTATTATCTTGTTTATCATTCCTTTTCTCCTTTTGGTGTTGTCTTCATTACCTAGCTTATCTAGTTCATAGGCAAATTTACACAATATAATTACTACCATTCCCCCTATAATTACTAAAAATATATCTAATATATCCATTTATTTATCACCGTACTTTCTTGTAAAAGTATTCTTTGATACATTCTTCACATATTTTATCTTTACATTTTTTTATATCGCCTTCACACGTACATATTGTTGAAGGTATAAATCCTGGTCCATTATTTAACGACCATTTTAAAGTATCTGCCATCTCATTTATCATAGCTTTATAAGTTATTATTACTTTATTTAATTCTTTATTAGCTTCTGTTTGTTCTTCTAGTTCCATCTTTAACATTGCTGTATTATCTTCTATACCTTCTAATCTATCAAATTCACTATGCATTGTTTCTATGTAATTTGTTACTATTTCAAGAGCTTTTAATATTTCACTTTGTTTTTCAAATCCACCAGATAATGACGGCCTTTTAATCTTTTTTACTATTTCTATTGCTCTTTCTATTGGTAATTTAACTTCTTCTAAATCTTCATCACTTACATCTAAACTTATTTTTTTCATCCAGTCTGCGTACATATTACTCTCCTAACTTCCTACCGACACATAGGACAATAATTTATTTTACATTCTACTGATATATCCCAATTAGCTTTATCTATTCCATAAGCTACTAATTTACTACTTGCACTATGTAATTCAATTCCTAATTCTCTTCTATTATCTCTGCATATTCCTTTTCCATCTTCACAATATTCACACATATTATTTATTCCCTTTCTTCTAATAATTCTTGTAATGCACTCATTTTAATTTCAGTTAATATTTCAAAATTTGACTTTTCTCCTGTTATTGTTTCTATCACACTTCTACTATCTATAATGTGTTTTTTTAATTCATCTATCTTATTCTGTATAACTGATATAGGGATAAACTGTTTTTCATTAAATACTTTAAGTTGTCCTTTTTGTGCTAATATCTTTTTATTTGCTTGATTTAATGCTTCTTTTTGATTTTTATTTTCTTCTTCCAATTCTATTATTCTGGTATGAGCAGAAGCACTTACTCTTACCTCTAATAATTCTTTATTTTCTTCTTCCAACTCTTTATATCGTTTTAGAAATCTCTCTAATGTCTTATAATATTTATCACTTAAACCAAAAGTTTTATGTTTATATTCTAAATCTTCTATCATTTCTTCTAATATCTTTATATCTTCTTCCATATCTTCCTTTTCTACCTCTTTTATAGCTTGTTTTATAGTTTCATCATCTAGTTTGTTTATATTGTTTATCATTTTATTTATTAACTCTGGATTGTTTACCATACTACTTATCATCTCCTAACTGTTTTCTTAATAAAATTTTATAAGCATTATTTTCTTCTTGAAGTTCTTTAATTTGTTGCTCGTATCTTGTATTAATTTTTTCGGCAATTTCACATTTAATTTTCATATCTCGATATGCTTGCTTATAAATATCTATTTCACTTCTAATAATCGTTACCATTTTAATTCCTCTACTTTTTTACTTATTGCTTTTAGTAATGGCATAGATAATGTTCTTGTATTTACCCAAGCAGTATCTAATACCACTGTTTTATCTTTTTCATCAAACCATAATTCAAATCCATACGGACCGATATAGGATAAATCACCATATCCGCAATGTTCATATCCTAACTCTGCCATAATCTCATCAGCAGTTTTTTCTTTTATATCTTCCATATATACCCCCTAACAATAATACTCATTTAAATATTCTTTCATTGTTCTATAACCGAAATCTTCCCAATCTCCATCATTTATATTTTCAAAGTATTTTTCCAAAACTTCATAATGAGTTTTTGGTATTTTCTTATAATGATAAACGTGTTTCCTTATATCGTTTTCTTTTCCATAGTAAACTGCACATCTACAATTCCCATAATCATCTTCTTTATTTGTTATAAAATAATATTCCATAAAACCTCCTAAAACACATATTCTATTGATGCAAATTGTTCTGCTGTAACAATGCTTCTTATATCTTCTTCAAAAAACATACAATCATCATTACATAAAACATAAGTCACTTTATCTTTGTAAGTTTCAGCTTTATCTATTACTAATCTTCCGTTTACATAGTCTCCTACACAAACTATATCCATTTTGTTTTTACTGTGGTTTACTACCCACGCAGAACTTAATACGTAATTTTCGCCCATTAAATCGAATGAACTGTCTTTGTTAATACATAAAACTTTGCTTATCTGTCCACTTTTAGTTCTTACATAATTTCCTACTTCTATATCCATTGTTTATTCCTCCTTTAATAAGTCTGGATTATCGAAAACATTTCCGTATTACTTCACAATGTCTTCCATCACATTCAAGCATTCTATCTGCATTTTCTGCATATCCAAATCCCAATCTGTCATTCTTCCATTCTATTGTCCATTTGTATTTTCCAAATTGGCATATATCTCCTTCATATATTTCTTTTCCGTTTTTATCTTTTAGTCCTGTAAACTGTCCGTATGGTATTTATTTTATCTTCGTCAATAGCTATTCCAGCTCCGTGATAACCTACTATTTGAAACATATTACATTCTTGTCCATCATATGTTTTAGTAATATGTATTAAGCTTCCATACAGCCACTCTTTCCCATATTTAGCTCTAAATTTTATTTCTCTCATCTTATATCCTTTCTACAATATCAGCTTTGATAAGGTCGTATAATGTATCGTCTAAGACTACTTCGTCACTTATATAATCCCATATTTCAATTGTTCTAAAATCTTTATCTATGTAATATGTTATACATTCAGCATCTTTTTGTAAAAAGCCTTCATTATCTTCAAATCCAAACTTTTCTAACTCTTTTAAATCTATTCCTTCTTTTATTCTTAGCATTGGTTTTCCTCCTCTAACTTTTTCTTAGCATTTCTAATACTTCTTTACTTGGTGTATAATCTTTGTTACCACTTCTTGTAAAATCATATATTTTATATGCTTCTTGATACATCTCGTTACATATTCCTAATTTCTTAGAAAAGTCTTTTATCTCACTTGCATAATTTAATATAAAATCACTCATTTTTTGGTCTTTATCTATGTAATAATACTTATCTGCTCTTTTCTGTAATCTAGCCATTTCCTCTGCAAATTCTCTTATTATTCTTTTTCTTGTTATTAATATTTTTAGTTTTTTCATTATCAATCTTTCCTTTCAAATTTATATAATTTCAAAATCTATTATTTTAATCTTTCCGTTTTTGTGTTCTAAATCTTCATTGTAATTTCTACTTATAGCATCTCTATTTATATCTAAACCTCTATGTTTAATAATCTTCACTTCACATTTCTTATCATTTATTATCTTGGTAATTTTCAATCTTTTATTTTCAAACCACGCTATTATGTTATAAGTAAAAAATGTTTTTTTGGGTGTATTAAATCCTAACCATTCCCATTCGTCTAATTCATGCTCTTTAAAAGCTTTCTCTATTTCTTCCTGTGTCATACTCTATCCTTTCAAACTTATAATTTAATCTATATTAGGATAATAATCTCCTATTTCATACTCGTGATAAGTTAATTCATCTACACTTATCCATAATTCTTTATCTTCTTTTTGTATTTTTATTTGCCAACTTTCTCCGTGATATTGTGGAATCATCATTCCGTTTATGTATATATAACTTGTGTGTGCAGGATCATAATCTTTATCTATTACAGTACCTTCTTTAACACCGTAATCTATTTCATTTTTTATTAAGCACCCTATAAGTACAAATCCTCCTACAATTAAAATAATTGCTATACTTGTAACTACTACTTCTAATACATCTGCTCTTTCACTTTTCACTCTTATCTTTCCTTTCCACTATTACCTCATAGCTCATTTTCTTGTATTTATCACACTCTCTTATTTCTTCACTTGCTTTTGTGCAGCTGCCGAAATAAGCACAGTTCAAACATATATTCATATTGCCTCCTATATCTTTTTCCAATAATTATTTTCTAGCCACGTTTCATAATTGGTTTGTTCTGGTACTGATTTATCTTTTTGTTTCCATTTATAAACTGTGTCTGTGTATTTATTTCCGTTTTCAAATATGTATAAATATGTTATGTATCTGTCATTCTCAAAAACTTTGATTCGTTCTTTTACTTTATCTTTTCCGTCTATTCTCATTGGTTTATCTCCTTTTCGTCACATATTCTTTTTACTATGTACTTATGATGTATTTTGTTCTTTCTGCAAAAGCCACTCCTAAAACTTTCTTCTGTCATTTCAAATTCATCTGCTATTTCTTTTGCAGTTCCTACAAATCTGCACTCTTGATATTCGTCGTCTTCATATACTCCATATATAACCATATTAATTCCTTTCTGCTAATTTCTTACTTGAATAATATTCGTTATACATTTCTATCCAGTCATCTTCTAGTTCCATTGTTACTAGCCATTTATGATTATTCTTTCTATGGAATACCGCTGGTAATTGACCTTCTTTTGCATCTCTTTTTGATTGTTCCATAGCATCGTATAAATTTAAGTTTTCTACTCTCTTGCATTCTATATGTATATAATCAAGCCCTACTACATCTTCTCCTTCTAGTCCGACTAAATTGCTGTCCTCTTCGGCAGTTGTATCCATATTCTTTTAATTTATTTGCTAACTCTCTTTCTCCCTTAGCTCCGTTTTGCTCTACTATTAATACTCATCTTTGCCTTCTTTCTCAACCACTATAACTTTACCCTTGTGTTTCTTTGCTCTTTTGTAATAAATAGGTTGTTCTATCTCTTGATTTAACTTTCTTAATTTGTTTATTGCTGTATTTAGTGCATTCTTTATTCCTGGTAAGTCGTACAGTTCTTTTAATATTTCTAATTCTCTATATTCGTATTTCTTTTCGTGTCTATCTTCTAAAATATCGAATAATTCATCTAGTTTTAGTCTTTTATCCTTTGCAGAAAGTTTATAAAATTCACTTAATATATCATGGTCAAAATCACTTCTTATCTTGTCACATTCTCCTACATTCTCGTATGCTATATCTTTTCTTTTATCTGCATCTATTAAGATTTTATTCAGTTCTTCCATCATCTCTAATGATTTCATCCTCTTCCTCCTCTGTGTAATATTCACATCGTTCTACTCCATTGAACTCTAACGGCTCTAATCTAAAACATTTTAGATAACAACTTTTGCACTTTCCTTTTAGTTCTTTGTATCCGTATTTCATAGCTTTTCTCCATATTCTACAAACTTTTCTCTTAATGTTTCTTGCAATATGTCTACTGCTGTTTCGTATTGTTTAAAGTTGTTTACGTGTCGTTGATAACACATATCTATTACCGTTTCTAATTCGTGTTTAAACATATTTCTCTTCATTTCTGTTCTTGCTATGTCTTCATCTAATCCTGTTTGATTTATGTATTTACTATCCATACTTACTTTTATTTTTCCTATAAATTGTCCGTTTACTTTTTTCATAGGCTAGTCCTCTTTTTGAAAATTTTGCCACTGTCTATTTAATGATTCTTCTAATTTTTTGTTTATTTCTGCATCTAGTATCTCTTTATATTTTATTAAGTTCTCCATTGTCATTTCTATTTGATATCTCTTTTCTATGTCTAGTCCATCAAGTATTGTTATTACTTCTTCTATTCTCTTGCCACATATTTTTATATCTTCTTCTTTTACTTTCTCAAAAACAATATTGCCATCTTCATCAACTTTTTGTCTGTAATAATTAAATAATGTAGTCATAACTTCCTATATCCTTTCTCCTGCTAATACATAAGCAGTTACATTTCTGTCTGTTGTATTATCGTATTTCCTTCCTTTTTCTTCTATAATACCTGTTTGTAATAGCTCTGTTATACGCGGTTGTATATCCTGTCTTGTTGTTCTTCCTATTCTTTGTGCTATCTCTCTTGCTGTTAATGGCTTTTGCATTGTTCCTAATACTGCCAAGACTTGTGCCTTTAATATTTCTCGTTTACTTTCTTTATCTAATTTATCTAAACTTTCTCTTTGACTTATTTTGCTTAATATACTCATATATTCCCTCCTTAGTTAGCATAAAAATTATCGAAGTTCTTTATATCTCTTTGCTCGTAATTTTGATATGCTTTTTTTGTTTCTTTTTGAGTTATTGTTCCTGTAAATCCATTCCAAGTTAATATCTTTTGTTTCCAACTTTTAACTTTGTTCCCTTTTGAATCAATCCAATTTCCTTCTGTAAAGTAATTGTAAAATTGTTCTGCATCTACTTTTAATTCTTTATCAGAAACATACTTTTTAACTTCGTCCAATGTTGGTGGAACGAACTCTTTTTTATTCTTATTATCTTCTATTATTTTCTTATTCTTATTAGGAACGAAGCCTCGACGATTATTCGTCGAATGTTCGTCGAATAATAAATTCATTTTTTCTTTATCATATTCTGGTATCTTACTTTCGCTTGGTCTATCTATCTTTTGCCAAGTATTCCAGTTATAAAGGCTATAATAACTGTTTCCGTCACAAGAGTAAAAGATTACGGACATATTAGAGCTTATCTCTGATAAGGTTTTATCTATATCGGCACTCCTTATACTTTCTTCGTAAGGGAATAAACTAGACTTTAAATACACTGGATTACTTCTTCCTCTACCTTCATCATCTGCAAGAGAAAATAGACCTATAAACACTAATTTCGCTAATGTAGATAACTTACTAAAATCTTCACTTTGCCATATATTAGGGTCTATCATTCTTTTTCTTGCCATATTTATTTCTCCTTAATTCTTTTTAATATGTAATTGTATGTATCCTCTGCACATTTAAGAGGATTATTAAATATTTGTGTTCCACTAAATCTTAATACTTCATATCCTGCCATTTTTAAATCATATTCTCTTTCATTGTCGTGTTGTACTTGTTCTTTTGTTTTTTGATGAAATTCATATCCATCACACTCAATAGCTAATTTAAAGTTATAATTTTTTATTTCTTCACCAAATGTTAGATATGTTAAATAATCATCTGCATCAAATTCAAAATCTAAATAATATTTTTTTCCATTACAGTTAACTTCTCTCTGTGGAAACAAAAATATTTTTTCTTTATTTTCGTATTCGCAATATATTTCAAAAGCCGTAATAAAAATTTGTTCAATAGGACTTTTAATGTTATCGTCATTCCAAAACTCTGGATAAAATCTCTGTTTTAGAAATACCAACATCATTAATTGTTGTACCTTTTTAGGTGATTTTAAAAAATATTCTAAAAACATTTCTGTATCTTCATAATCTAAAAATAAATCTTTTCCCATATTGCTTATCTCCTTTTGTATAAATAAAGGGCTAAAACATTATGTCTTAACCCTAGATGTATGATTTTCCATATTCTTTTATAAAATCTTCTTTTGTTTTGTTATAATGTTCTTGCCAAACTTGTTGACCTTTTTGTTTTAAGTATGTATCGAATCCATGTCCGTATTTCCCATGTACTCCTATTGTTCCTCTGTGCATTTCTGGTGTTAAAAATACTACTAACCCGTCTTTTATACTTCTTTGTCTGTTCTTTCCAAAAAATACTTCGTGTCTTTCACAATATAATAATGTTCTTTGTGTTCCATAACTTTGGTCTATTGGCATAATACAAAATTCTTTTTTCATTTCCAGCTCCTTAATAGGCTTTCTATTTCTTCCTTTGGTTTAGTTTCTATATCTAAACTCTTGGCTAAATCTACTATTATTTCTATTAATAAACTCATTTCTTTTGTATCGTATGTACTTGATCCATAATAACAATGTACCTTTATACATTTATCTTTTCTTGTTACTTCTTGTACTATAAATCCTAGCCCTTGCTTTTCCCATATTCGCTTAAAGTTATCGTATGCTTTTTCTTCTATTATCATTGGTTCAAATGTTCCTACTTGACTTATTGCGTCTTTGTATATCTGCTCTTTTGTTACAATACTTTCTTTTGATAACTCTTTCGCTATTCTGTCACATAGTACCCAACAATATGAATTTGCATCTAGGCTTCGTTTCTTTCGCCATTTCTTGATGTCAACAGATAGCTTGTCCCCTTTTAATTTTTCTAGGCTTAAAAGGCTTTCTCGTTCGTTTAAAGTTAATATTATTTGTGGTTTATTAGTTAAATAATCAATAGAAATATCTTTTATTTCTCCTGTCATAGATTACCTCCAAATTAGAAAGGTAACGAATCTTGACTTGTTATTTCAAATTGTTCTTGTGCCTGTGTATTTTCTTCTTTCTTACTATCTGCAAAATATGCTTCTTCTGCTACTACTTCTGTTACATATCTTTTTTGTCCGTTTTCATCTTCCCAAGTTCTTGTTTGTAATCTTCCTACTATTGATACTTGTTGTCCTTTCTTAAAGTATTTACTACAAAATTCTGCCAATTTACTCCAAGCTACTATGTTTATAAAGTCTGCATCAGGTTGTCCTTCTTGTTTAAATCTTCTATTTACTGCTAATGTAAAACTTGCTACCATTGTGTTGTTTGTTTGTGTATATCTAACTTCTACGTCTTTTGTAAGGCGTCCCAATAAAAATATCTTATTCATCCTTTTTCTCCATTTCTTCTTGAATTTTCTTTAAATCTGTTATTCTTATTTCTGCTAGTTTTTCATAACCGTAATCATCTAATATTTCTAATACTCTTTCTGTTGGAAGATTGTTTTTCTTTATTACTTCCCTTAAAGCATCTTCCATTACTTTGCTTATTAATTTGTCTTGGTCTTGTTGTATCATTGCATTTTGTACTTCTTCTGCACTTGCTATACTTGTATCAATACCAAATCCAGCCATTCCTAATGCTCTACCTACTGCTGATGTTTCACAATTTTCTATGTATGATGTTTTATTTATAAATGTACTTCCTTCTTTTTCATAAGCTGTTCCAGTTGCTAGTAAATCTCTATCAATATCATTTTTTGAATATACACTAGCTTTAAAAATACAAGTTCCATTCTCATTACTTAACATTTCTGTTTCTATTGTTCCTTCTGGATAAACCATTCTAAAAGCCTTAATTCTTTGGTTTACCTCTGCATAATCTTTACCTTTGATATCTGTTGTTTTAATTGTTTCATTTGCTCTTTGTATATCTTCAAAAGTTATTTCTTTCATTTAAAATCTACTCCCTTCAAAATTTTTATCTTATCTCTACTAAATATCTGTTATAATCATAAGAATCACTGTAATTTGTTTCTTCTTCTGCTGGTTCTTCTATATCATCTTCTGCCATACACCAGATATCTCTTATTTTTTCTATGTACTCTTGTGGTACTTTGTTTTTATAATGTTCTTCTAGTTCTTGTAATTCATATACAAAATCTTTTAAATTGCTCATATTCTCTCTCCTCTTGATTTTTAATTTGATTTGTGTTATAATTACCTATGAAATCTCCTTTTTTAGCAACTGGGAGGTTTTAGGTAATTTTTTTAGAATTTGAGTTAGTTATTTGATTCGCAGTCATCGACTAACTCTTTTTTTGTTTTTAATGCTATGTCTAATGCTTCTCTATATTGTCCTTTTATTATTGCTATCGCTATGTCTTCAAATCTCATTGCTAAGCTCATTTCCATTTCATTAATTTGTTTTTCGTGTTCACTCATTCTTCTCACTCCTTTCTAATTTAATGTTGTTGCATTCATTAAGCCGTATGTTAATGTAAATACAAAACTTATCCATATTAGCCCACACACTGCTGCTTGTCCTATTTTTGTAAATATCT
This sequence comes from Clostridia bacterium, assembly GCA_045537285.1. GTDB lineage: Bacteria > Bacillota > Clostridia > TANB77 > CAG-508 > HGM13634. The sequence goes on along the minus strand of JAZSPC010000046.1, from coordinate 9,767 downwards.
TTTGTTCTCTTTTACTCATTTGTTTTCTCTCCTTTCTACTCGGCAACTTATATTACTAAATTGCTCTAATATTTCTTCTTCATTTTCTTGTATAGAATCACTACATATATGTATTATGCAGTTATCTATTTGCATTGTTTTTATTTCATTTAGCATTGTTGCCTCCTTTACAAATATTGTAAATTTTTGTATAATATTCTCGAAAGTGAGGTGTTATTATGGACCCTAATTGGATTATGGCAATCATTGCAATATCTGCAATTTTGTCACCAGCTATTGTAGCTATAATAGACAATGTCTATAAATATAAATCAAAAAAACTTGAACTTTCATATCCTAATCAACGTAATGCTTTAAACAATTTTGTAACTGAATGTTTTATGGTTTATATAGATTCGACTTATACAGATATGGTTAAATATAATATTGCCAAAAATAACCTTTATGCTCATTTTAATAATGTAAATGACAAATACTTTACAGATTTAGAATCATATAAATCCAAAAATGATTTAGAAAATTATAAGATAACTATTAATACAATTATTAAAGATTTGTCACAACAAATAGATAAATAGTTACTACAATTAATACATATCCCATATAAATCCAGCTTGTTTCTGGGTTTATTTTTTTATGCCATAATATAATTGATAATATTGCTACTATAATTACTGTTAATGATGCCATTCTCTACCTCCATTTGTCGAAATTATACATATTTTGTTTTATTTTGATAAAAGCGTTAGCTTTTATTTTGTCAAATGTTTTTTGAATTTTTTTTAAAATTTTTGTTTTGTAACGTTTTAAGTTACTTGTAGGTCAAAAAAAATTCTGTCTATATCTTCTGCACTTAAATTATATCTTTCTTTTATTTTTGCTATTTCACTTCTAGTAAATTCCGTTTTTTCGTTGATTTTAGAAGATAATGTTGTTTCGGATATACCTAAGGCTTCTGCCAATCTTGTTCCTATATCATTATTCATAATCATTTTAGCTTTTAATGCTAACTTATCCATAACTTTTTCATCCCCTCTCTTTTTGTAACTTATTAAGTTACTAGTATATTATCATTAGTAAAATAACTTGTCAAGTTATTTTTTTAAAAATTTTTAAATTTTTTTAAAACTTTTTTACAAATTTCGCATAAACATCTTGATTTTAGTAACTTTTAATGTTATTATTAAGTTATGATATTTATCTTTAAGGAGCATTTTTATTATGAATATGGGAGATAGATTAAAAGAATTAAGGTTAAAAAAAGGAGTTACACAAGAAGAAGTTGGTAACGTATTAGGTGTAGCAAAAGCTACAATAATGAAATATGAAAAAGGACTAGTTGAGAATTTAAAAAGAAGTTCAATCGAAAAATTAGCTATATATTTTGGTGTAACACCGTCTTATTTAATGTGTTTAGATGATAAAAAAGATGAATTTGGTAATCCTGTTGTATCTATACCGCTTCTTGGTACAGTAAAAGCTGGATATGATTATTTAGCACAAGAAAACTGGGAAGGTACTATTGATATAAAAGAAGAACTTGCTAAAACAGGAGATTTTTTTGCACTACGAATAAAAGGCAATTCTATGTTTGAAACATTATGGGATGGAGATATAGTAGCTGTTAAGAAACAAGACTTTGCAAAAGACGGAGATATTGCTGTTGTTCTTATAAACGGAGATGAAGCAACTGTTAAAAAGATAAGAATATTAGATAATGGTATTAAACTTATGCCATTAAATAGAAGAATAAATCCAGAAACGCAAGAGCCTTATTATGAAGATATTGCTTTTACTAAGGAAGAAATAGAAACAAAACCAGTTAAAATAGTTGGTATTGTAAAAAGATTAATAGAAAGAGATTTTAAATAATAAAAAAAGGAAATGTGTTTTAAAGTTTGGCGACTTCCACATTCCTTTATCAATAAACTCATTTGAAATGAATTTGTATGATTATTATATATTAATTATGCCTTTATTTCAAGTGGATTTTTGAAATGGAGGTTATTTTTTATGGATAAATACTTTATGTATTTAAGAAAATCACGTAAAGATATAGAAGCTGAAATGCACGGCGAAGGAGAAACATTATTAAGGCACGAAAATATACTTACTGAACTGTATAGAAAGATGGGTATATTAGATAATCAAGTTACTATATATAGAGAAATTGTATCAGGAGAAAGTATTGCTTCTCGTCCTGTTATTCAACAAGTTTTAAGTTTAGTTGAACAAGGTATATATGTCGGTGGATTTGTTGTTGAAGTAGAACGTCTTGCTCGTGGAAATACAACAGACCAACGGAATTATTGCTAATACATTTCAATTCTCTAATACAAAGATTATAACACCTATGAAAACATATGATCCTTCTAATGAATTTGACCAAGAATATTTTGAATTTGGTTTATTTATGTCTAGGAGAGAATACAAAGTAATTAATAGAAGATTACAAAATGGTAGACTTTCTTCTGCAAAAGAAGGCAAATTTGTTGGTAGTCGTGCTCCATATGGATATAACAAAATAAAATTAGATAAACAAAAGGGTTATAGCTTAGAAATTAATCAAGAACAAGCTAATATTGTTAAAATTATATTTGATATGTTTACACAAGAACTAAAAAGGCCATTAGAAATATGCGATTATTTAAACTCTATCTCTGCTAAACCTCCAAAAAATGATATTTGGAGTGTTAGTGGTGTGCGTGAAATATTAAGAAATCCTACTTATTGTGGGAACATTCTTTTTAATGAACGTGTTACAACTAAACAAATGAAAGATGGGCAGATATGTGCTGGCAGACATATGAATCACGGACAAATAAAAGAATTTGTTTGTGTAAAAGGATTACATGAACCTATTATATCAGAAGAAACTTTTAAAAAAGCTGCTGAATTAAGAAAAGTTAGAGATGTTTCTCCACTTAATAAAAACTATGCTTTAACAAATCCACTTTCTGGTATTGTTTATTGCAAATTATGTGGCAAGAAAATAAGAAAGGCAAAAACAAGAGGAAAAAATAGATTATTCTGTTATTCTCGTGATTGTAAAAATATAAGTATCTTTTTAGAAGATGTAGAAAATAAAATATTATTATTCTTAGAAAGTTGGTTGCAAAATAAAAACTTAAATAAATCTAATTCTTCTAACAATGTATTAGAATTAAAACAAGAATTATTAAATTCTAAAAAAACCCAACTAGATTCTTTTAAGAAAAAACAAGAACGTATTTATGATTTGTTTGAAGATGGAACTTATAATAAAGAAACATTTATAGAAAGAAATGAAAAAATAATTTCTAATATATCTAAAATAGAAAAAGAAATTGATTTATTAAAAAACGAATTACTTGAATTTGAAAAAGCAGAATATGAAAGAAATAATTTTATTCCAACAGTAAAATCTGTGTTACAACAATACAAAGAATCTACTGATATAGAATTTAAAAATAAACTATTAAAAACTGTTATTGATAAAGTATATTATGAAAAAACAGAAGAACGCACTAACTCTTTTGAATTATGGGTTTTACCAAAACTTAGAGGCTCTTAGTTTTGCCTATTGTATACATCATCGGTGTCCAGATAAAGCTGAACAGATTTTAACAGAATGCATAAAGCTTTGTAGATTATATAATAATGGATATGTTACTTTTGTAGAGCTTCATAAATTAATAACTATACCCGATTATTATTCTTCCAAAATTGTGTATTTAAGGAATTTGTTTTTAGCTGGAAAACTTTCCAAAGAAGACTGTTTTAATCTTTTAAGCTCTATAGAATTTTTTGAAAAAGAATTTTTAAAATTAGATTCAAGAACTATGGCAATTTTAAAATCTGAAATTACTAGAATTACTGGATGTTTTGTTTCTGATTATCAAATTCAAAAAGTATTTTGTCCACCTAAAAATGAAATTAATTTTAAGGGTTTTAGAAATTTAATTTCACAAGGTCAAATATTAGTTTTAAATATGAATTTAGCGGAATTTAAAAATTTATCTAAAATCATTGCAGCATATTTAAAGTTAGATTTTCAAACAGAGGTTATGAGTAGACTTTCGTATTCTAAAAATAATTCTTTTAGAAGTGTAGCATTTATTTCTGATGAATTCCACGAATATGTAACATCAACAGATGCAGATTTTTTTGCTCAAAGTCGAGAAGCAAAATGTATTAATATTGTTACAACACAAAGTTATACTTCTCTTTTAAATAGTTTAGATAATCAAAATACCACAAAAACAATTATTCAAAATTTAGTTAATAAATTTTGGTTTAGAACTGACGATATTTTTACAATAGAAGATGCTCAAAAGCAACTTGGTAAAGAAGAAAAAACAAAAATTTCTAAAACAATTTCCGAAAATGCAAAAACAACTAATTTTAATATTATTACAAAAAAATTTAATTCCATAGATTCAAATTTATCTGAAAGTATTAATAGTTATTCTCAATTTGATTTTATTTATGATACTAATTTTTTTACTCAAAAATTAGAAATATTTTCTTGCTTGGCTTTTATTTCCACTGGGAATTCTATTTTACCACCACAAAAACTAAAAATGATTCCATATTTTAAAAATATTAATTAATTTAGGAGGTTTTATGAACAGAAAAAAATTCTTTATTTTATATTTTTTAATTTTATTTATTATATTCTATTTTTGTTTTACTACTTTTTCTTATGCAGCATACCCAAAACTTATATCTAAACTTACAAAGGCCTTTGAAAGCATAGAATCTTGGCTTTTAAAACTTGCCACTCCTGCGGCTGCTGTTGCTGTCGGAACTGGTATTTTTATGAAAAAATTTAGTTTTGGAGATGAAGAAAAAATTAGGATTGGAAAAAATATTATTCGAGGTTCTCTTTTCTCATATGCTTTTATTCTTCTTTTAGATTTAATTTTATCTGCAATTGAAGGCCTTGTCGGCTAAATTTAAGGAGGTTTTCTTTTGGATTCTTCTCAAATTTCTTCTATTATTTCATCTACCATAAATGAAATGTTTTATAAAATATTTTCATCAATAGATAATTCAATTTATAGTGTTTTAGATGATTTTACTTTTATTAGTACAGATATTTTAACTGACAAATACTTTTCAAATATCTTTGGTTCTTCTTCTAAATCTGGAATATTATTAATTGCAAATGCATTAGTTTTTGGATATATACTTTACTATACTTTTAAACTTCTTCTCTCTCACTTGGGTGTAACACAAGTAGAAAGGCCTGCACAATTTATATTAAAATTAATTATTTATACCATTTGCATGAATTTTTCTTTATTTATTTGTCAAGAAATAATTGATTTAATTTCCATTATTTCTAGCAGTATAAGGCAAATCGGAGAAAATTTATATAAAAATCCAATTTGTTTTGCCGAATTAATTAAAGAATTAAATTCAGTAATTTCTGCCCAAGAAAGTTTAGAAATATTTTCTTTGGATGGAATTATTAAATCTATAATTTCTGTGGGATTATTAAATTTAGTAATAACTTATGCGGTACGATATGTTTTAATTAAAGTATTTGTATTTATTTCTCCCTTTGCAATTCTTTCTTTATGTAACAAAAGTACATCTATTTTATTTAAATCATGGTTTAAATCTTTCTTTTCTTTAATGCTAGTCCAAGTTTTTGTTGCAATTATTCTCTTATTTATTTTCTCTTTGGATTTTAAAACAAACAATACTTTCTCAAAATTCATTTTAATTGGAGCTGTTTTGATATTAATAAAAGCAAATACATATGTAAGGGAAATTCTTGGAGGAATTAGCTCTGATGTTAGTATGGGATTAGGTAGTTTTAAGGGTATGATTATGAAATAAGGAGGCAAAATGAAATTTATTTTTCCAAAAAATTATGATTTCAAATCAAAACTATTTGGTGTCTTTGATTATTTTACAATTATTATAAATATTATTTTTGATTTATTTGTTTTTTGTATATGCAATTTAATTTTTAATGATACAAATATTATTATTTTTGTTTGTGTTTCTTTATGCTTCCCCATTCTTCTGCTAAGTATTGTTGGATTAAATAGTGAAAATGTTTTTCTTGTTTTAATTTATATATTTAAATACTTTTTAAAACCAAAATTATATTTATATAATAAATAATTTTCCATATTTTTCTTATATAACAAAATATTGTTTTATTATTGTAATAAGTGTCAAAAAATGATATAATTTATCCAAATATTTATGGAGGGATTCCAAATGAAGTTAGAACAAAACGATTTATCTATGCTTTTTTCTAGTACAAACTTGCCAGATGTTTTCATAACAGAATATTTATCAGAAGCACCCGGTGATTATATAAAAGTATATTTATATATGCTATTTTTATCTAAATATAATAAAGATATAAGATTAAATGATTTATCTAAAAAAATAGCTGTGCCTTTAAATATAATTCAAGAAGCTATAAAATACTGGGAAGAAACTGAGGTTATTACTAAAAAGGGTACTGGATATATAGTAAACAATATTCAAGAAATTGAATTAAACAAACTATATTCTCCAAAACTTACAGTCTCAAAAGAAACTGTTCAAAATATGGAAAAAGATAAATCTCGTTCAAATGCAATTGAAGCAATAAATAGTATGTTCTTCCAAGGAATCATGTCTCCATCATGGTATAGTGATATAGATTTGTGGTTTAAAAAATACGAATTTGATGAAGAAGTTATGATTTCTCTATTTAGGTATTGTTTTGAAAAATCAGCTCTTCATAAAAACTATGTAAAAGCTGTTGCAGATGCATGGCATGGAAATAATATAAAGACTTTTTCAGACTTAGAAGAATATGATGAAAATAACGAAAAAATTAAAAAAACCAAGAAAAGTATATCTAAAAAATTAGGATTAACTAGAAACCTTACTCAATATGAAGAAGCATATATTGAAAAATGGTTACAAGAGTATAAATATAATTTAGAAGTAATAGATTTAGCCTTAAAGAAAACCACATCAAAATCAAATCCTAATTTTGATTATATAGATAAAATAATTACAGATTGGCACGATAGAAAATTATTAAATTCCGATGATGTTAAAAATTATTTATTAGAATTTAAAAATAAAACAAATCAAATAAAAGAATTAGAAAAGAAAACTAGTTATCAAAATTATGACCAAAGAAATATTGATAATTTCGATAAATTCTATGCAAATAAGTAAATGGAGGTTTTGCTTTGAGTAACTCTAATTTAAAAATGTTATTAAGTGAATATGATAAAAAAAGATTACAAGCAGAATTAGATTTAGAAAATAAATTAAATAAATTCTATTTAAAAAATCCAGATGTTTCAAATATTAATGATAAAATAAATAGAATTTCAATAGAAATTTCTAAAACTATATTATTAAATAAGAATTCTGATAAATTAGAAAAATTAAATTTAGAATTAGAAAACTTAAAAAAAGAAAAACAAGAATTATTAAATAAATTAAAAATTAATGAAGAATTTTTTAAACCTGATTATTATTGTAAATCATGTAATGATACAGGATATTTAATCGATAATAATTCTACTATGTGTACTTGTTTAAAACAAAAATTACTTGATGTACAATATAATAAATCAAATATATCTAGTTTAGAAACAGAAAATTTTGATAATTTTAATATTAATTTATTTTCTAATGAAACAGATGAAAAAAAATATAATTCAAATATATCTCCCAAAGAAAATTTAGAAAAAATTAAAGATATTGCTCAAAATTTTATTGAAAATTTTGATGATTCCCAAGAAAAAAATTTATTATTTACAGGAAATACTGGGCTTGGAAAAACATTTTTAACAAACTGTATAGCTAATGAATTATTAAAACAAGGAAAAACTGTTTTGTACCAAACAGCACCTGTAATGCTAGATTCTATATTAGATTATAGATTTGGAAAAAATAATGAATTTAATTATAATGATTTATTAAATGTAGATTTATTAATAATAGATGATTTAGGAACTGAAAGTTCAAATAATATGAAATTTTCTGAATTATTTAATATTTTAAATACTAGACTTTTAAATCAAAATAATCATGTAACCAAAACAATAATTTCTACAAATTTAAGTTTAAATCATTTATTTAAAACTTATGATGAAAGAATTTTTTCAAGACTTGTTGGTTATTATAATATTTGTAGATTTTATGGGGAAGATTTAAGATATAAGAAGTAATAAATAATAATTTTAAAATATAAAAAATCAGCACATTATGTGCTGATTTTTATTTTATATTTTATTCTTCTTCTGATTCAATTGTTTCAATACTTACAACTTTACAATCCCCGTTTGTTCTCATTAAGGTAACACCTTGTGTTGCTCTTCCTAGAACACTTATATCTTTTACATTTATTCTTATTATTGTTCCTGTATTTGTTATAAGCATTACATCTTGATCGTCTGTTGCAATTCTTATTCCAACAATTTCACCTGTTTTTGGAGTTGTTTTATATGTTATAACTCCTTTTCCACCTCTTGTTTGTACTCTATATTCATCAAGTTCGGTTCTCTTTCCGAAACCATTTTCAGTAATTGCAAGTAATGTTGCTTTGCTTCCAACCACAATTGGTTCCATTCCAATTACATCATCACCATCATTTAGTTTAATTCCTATTACACCTTGACCAGTTCTTCCTATTGGTCTTACATCTTTTTCTTCAAATGTAATACATAAACCTTGACGAGTAACTAACACCACATTGTCTTGTCCATCTGTCATTCTAACATCTATTAATTCATCATCTTCTTTTAATGTTATTGCTTGAAGTCCAGATTTTCTAACAGTATCATATTCTAATAATGGTGTTTTCTTAATCATACCTTTCTTAGTTCCCATTAATAGGTATTTTCCTTCTGCAAAGTTAGAAAGTGTTATAACTGCTGATATTTTTTCTCCTCTACCTAGGCTTAATAGATTAACTATCGCTGTTCCTTTTGCAGTTCTTCCTGCTTCTGGTATTTCGTATCCTCTTAATCTATATACTTTTCCTTGATTTGTGAAGAATAATAATGTGTCATGAGTTGAAGCTGTAAATATTTGTTTTACAAAGTCTTCTTCTCTTGTTGCCATTCCTGTTATTCCTTTTCCACCTCTTTTTTGGCTCTTATATGTATCTATTGGCATTCTTTTAATATATCCAAAATGAGATAATGTGATAACTGTTTGTTCTTCTTTTATTAAGTCTTCTATTTCAAATTCGCCTTCAGCAGCTACTATTTTAGTTTTTCTACTATCTCCAAATTTTTCTTTTACTTCTATTAATTCTTTTTTGATAATATCGAAAACTAATTTTTCACTACCTAAAACATCTTTTAAGTATGCAATTAATTTCATCAATTCGTCATATTCATTATCTATTTTTTCTCTTTGCAATCCAGATAATGTTTTTAATCTCATATCTAATATTGATTGTGCTTGAATATCAGATAATCCAAATCTTTTCATTAATCTTTCTTTTGCATCATCATATGAATTTCTAATAATTTCAATAACCTCATCAATATTATCTAATGCTATTTTTAATCCTTCTAAAATATGAGCTCTAGCTAAAGCTTTATCTAAATCAAATTGTGTTCTTCTTAAAATAACATCTTTTCTATGTTCTATATAATATTGCAAACATTGTCTTAATGTTAATATTTTTGGTTCACCATTTACTAATGCAAGCATTATAATACCAAAAGTAATTTGCATTTGTGTAAATTTGTATAATAAATTTAAAACTACTTGTGCATTAGCATCTCTTTTTAATTCTA